>JBARNL010000962.1:0-3588 GCA_049802955.1 Candidatus Angelobacter sp. | reverse complement strand
CCCTGAAGCCGATCAATGCCGGGAGCATCCAACCTTCGCCACTGGACTCCTGTGGCCACCATCAATGCGTGGCAGGAGATTTCACTCCCATCTTTCAACTTGATGATGCGATAAGAACCTTCCGTCCGCACCCTGACAGCTTCCTGGGGCGAAAGAATTTCCACGCCAAAGCGTTTGGCCTGGACGACAGCCCGCCGCGCGAGATCGCCGCCGCTCAAGCCATTGGGGAATCCAAGATAATTTTCAATCCGCGAACTCATGCCTGCCTGTCCGCCGGGAGCGTCGCATTCCACGATTACCGTATGCAGGCCCTCAGACGCGCCATAGACGGCCGCAGCCAGGCCAGCCGGACCTCCGCCAATTATTGCGAGATCGTAAAAGTCGGTTTGCGCGCGAGTACGCAAGCCCACTTTTTGCGCCACGTCCGCCGGAACACTTTCCAAAAGCTTGGTTCCGTCAGGGAACAGGACCACGGGAAGGCTCGCGGATTCAGGGCCGAGCGCATCCAGCAACCGCTTGGTCTCCGGATCGTTGGCGGAAATTTCAACGTCAATCCATTGATAGGGAACTCGATTGCGCGCAAGAAAATCGCGCAACTCGTAAGAACGTGGCGACCACCGCGTACCCAGCACGCGAATTCCTTCAAACGTGGGCCGATAAGAACCTTGCCAATCATCCAGCAGGTCATCCAACTGCGGGTAGAGGTGCTCTTCCGGCGGGTCCCATGGTTTCAGGAAAAAATAGTTTATGTTGACCTGATTGATAGCGCTGATGGCGGCATTCGTATCCGCATATGCGGTGAGCAGGGCGCGTTTGGCATCGGGAAAGATGTGCATTGCGTCCTGCAGAAAAGCGACGCCATCCATTTTGGGCATGCGTTGGTCAGCCAACAGCAGGGCCACGCTGTCATTCCGCACTTTTAGCTGCTTCAAAACTTCTAAAGCTTTTTCAGGAGCATCACTCGCCAGCACGCGATAGGTGGCTCCATAATGCGAACGCAGGTCGCGCTCAATGGCCCGCAAAACATCGGAATCATCGTCAATACAAAGCAGGATCGGTTTCGCCATAACAAGTTCAGTTTATTGAGAACTGCTTTCGCTCATTGCAATGAAGAACCATTTAGATGCTGGTCTTGGAATTTGGTCGCTTTATTGCACTTGCGACGAATGCTGAGGTGCGCAGCAAAAGCCGAGCAGATCAATGCGATTCAGGCAGCGTGTACTCGAACTCATACGAGTGTTTGCCTTCGGCAATGATGATCTTGAAATCTCCGGCAAGACCTGTCAGTTGTCCTGTTCCGGAATCAGGCACCACGGTAATCGTCAGCTGCGGCACGCCACGATTCATGGTTCCCGTATGCTGCAAGATGAAAGTTCCGGTGCGCCCGTTTAGCGTTCCATTTACTTTCTCGATGGCGACGTAGCCGGCCGAGCCTTTCACGTCAGTCATGCCGGTCAGCATCTGGCCCTTGCTGGTTCCTTCCAGATCGCCGTGAAATTGTTTGTCGATTGTCATACGGCCCAGCGCAGCGTCGCCGCTCTTGTCATTAGTTTGAGGCACAAGCTTTACTTCAAACGTTCCACTGGCATGGTTCATGGCTGGTCCTTTCTGAAATGCGGCTGCGTTGAATGGATGTGTACACGTCCAGGAGGCCACGGCAATCGATAAGCAAAAACTGATGATCCTTCCGGGGCGGCGACTTGCTTTGATAAAGCGGAGACTGTTTTTCACCCAAGCATTCTAGCGCAGAGCCACGGCCATCACTCAGGCGGCTGTGGGCGTTTAAATACCAGGCACTTTGAGGTGAAAGAATGGACCGGCTCACCGTGCTGATTCAGTGTGGTGCTCTTCACTTTTACGATGGCCTGGTTTGTCTTGGAACGCGAAGGCATAATTTCCAATATCTCGCTTTCCACGTGCAGCGTGTCGCCAGGACGCGTGGGTTTGGGCCACGCCAAATCGCCCCCAAACCCGATGATGCCATTGCCCAAAGGCAGACCGCCATCGACAAGAAGACGCATGGCAACAGCCGCCGTGTGCCATCCGCTGGCCGCTAGTCCGCCGAATACGCTGGCTTTGGCTGCCGCGTCATCCAGGTGGAACGGTTGCGGGTCAAACTCTCTGGCGAACTCCTTGATTCGTGCTTCATCCATCCTGTGAGTGCCGGATACAAACCGCTGGCCCACATGCAAATCTTCCAGATACAGTCCTTGAGATTTTTCGATCATCTGGCTCATCGCTCATTTCTCCAGCAAACTTCCAGTGCTATTGATCGCGACTACTTTGATCGCGCCTACCGCAGTCTGACCTTCGGCTCCACGGACATTCCCGGCCGCAAACGATGGTCGTCGTTTTCTCCTTGCTCCAGCACAATGCGAACCGGCACACGCTGCACAACTTTCACGTAATTGCCGGTCGCATTTTCCGGCGGCAGCAGGCTGAACCGCGAACCAGTGGCGCCGCCCAGGGAATCAATGTGGCCGCGGTAGTCGCGTCCAGACGCATCGGCGCGGATGGTCACAGGTTGTCCCGGCTTCATCCGCTGTAGCTGCGTTTCCTTGAAATTGGCCGTGATCCAAAGATCATCCACGGGGATGATGGTGAGCAATTGCTGGCCGGGTTGCACCCGCTGGCCTGCTTCCACGGTTTTGCGGCCGATAATACCGCTTACCGGCGCAATGATCTTTGTATAGCTCAAGTTCAGTTGTGCGGTAGTCAGCTGGGCGCGGGCACGTGTAGCATCTGAAACGGCTGCTGCTGCCTTCGCTCGTGACGATGCGATCTGCTGCGGAGCCGAACCGGCTGCGAGCAGATCGGCTTTGCGTTCTGCCAGGCGGCTTTGCGCCTGCGCAATCCGCTTCTGCGCGGCCAGAGTATCGGCCCTTCCGGCGGTCACAGCGTCGCGGTCCGTGCTCGCCTCAGTCGCTACGCGATCATATTCTGACAGCGAAATTTCATGCTTGGCCAGCAATTTTTCATAGCGCTGGCGGTCAGCTTCAGCGCGGGTGAAGTTGGCTTCTGCTCCGGCCAGCCGCGCTTCCGCAGCCTGCAACGCGGCCCGCTCTGAAGCAACCGAATCCTCCGCTTCACTGATTGCGGCACGCGCCAGTTCCAGCCGTCCATTGCTGCCGGAAGAGGTTACGGCGATATCTTTTTCAGCCGCTACCGAGCCGGCTTGCAGGCGCTCGTATTCCGCCTGTGCGCGATCGCGCTCAGCCTGGAAGTCGGCTGGATCGATCTCCGCAAGAACAGTGCCTGCTTGAACAAAATGGCTGTCCTGGACATCGGGATTCACGCGAAGGACCGTTCCACTGATGCGTGCACTGATCGGATGCAAATGGCCGTCCACCTGCGCGTCATCCGTGGATTCATAGGAAGAGAGATACATCCAGCCTGTTGTGCCGGCTACAGCCAGCACAATGAGTGCCGCGATGAGCAGCGCCTTGCGATAACGCTTCATCGTGGCTCCCGCTGAAAGCGTTGGCCGCGGAGCTGCGGGTTCGAGCGAATCTCCTTCAAGGTGAGCAAATCGCACCTCCTCTTCCTGCGGCACCAATTCCGGTTGCGGTGTTTGCAGCTGAGTAGCCA
>JBARNL010000961.1:0-1797 GCA_049802955.1 Candidatus Angelobacter sp. | reverse complement strand
GTGATGAAACTCAAGTTTGGATTTACCAAGGTGCGCTACCGCGGCTTGGCCAAGAACGCCAATCGGCTCTTCGCCACCTGTGCCCTGGTGAATCTATTCCTGGTGCGCAGGAAGTTGTTGTACGCGGGGGCGTAGTGTCTCTACCCCACCGGCAAGGGTCAAACTAAGAACTTGAAAACAATCCAACCAATCCTTTTCCCCATGAGCATTGCGGATCCACGGAGAAACGTTTCTCCAGTTGCGCGATTCTGCCCTAAATCAGTGCTTGTTCAGAGGCTCCTTAGCAAAATCTTCATCGTCGAAGATATAAGGCGCTGAGCGGATCAGTTTGAATCGTACTTTCAGGTCGCACTGATCGCATAGGGGAAACAGGTCGTCGCGATACATCACTGCTTCATGCGCCTGGCGATGGCCTTTGTCATGGATCACTTCATAGATTCCACTTTCCAGCACCGGCTGTCCTGGCAGGAACATTTTGCTGTGCTGGATGGGCTTGCGGCGATGGCTCCGCTCTTTGTCTCGGCCAGATATTAGAGCCCAGTTGATTTTCTTGCGCGCGGGGACCTTGGATAATTGGGTGGCGTTCATTTTTTGTAATAGTAACAGGCGCTTGCCGTTTTGGCTGGCAAAATAAAATATCGTCACCTTAGCGGTTAAACAGAATGGTGGCCAGCGGATTCTAAAATATCACGGAGCTTTTAGTACAATAGGTAACTCGACACGGGTGTCGCGCATCTCTGAATTGTTGCGACTGACCCCGAAATCCGATTTCAGATTCGGCACAAAACCCGGACACAATTACCAAGGAGGACGACCGTGAAGCTTACACCTGGAAAATTAGCCGGAATGAAAGCGGTCTCTGACAAGCGCGGCGTGATTGCCGCCGCCGCTATGGACCAGCGTGGATCATTGCAGAAGGCATTGGCCAAGGAAAAAGGCTCGGATGTAAGCGCGTCAATGCTGGAGGAGTTTAAGTCGATCGTCACGGAAGTCCTTACTCCGCACGCCAGCGCCATCCTGCTCGATCCGGAATTTGGATTGCCGGCGGCCAAGCGTCGCTCGAAAAATGCTGGGTTGCTTTTGGCCTATGAAAAAACCGGCTATGACAAGACTGGTCCCGGACGCCTCCCTGACCTGCTGGACAACTGGTCAGTTCGGCGCTTGAAAGAGGCTGGCGCGGACTGCGTGAAAGTGCTTCTGTATTACACGCCAACTGACGGAGCCGCGATCAACGATAAAAAGCATGCATGGGTTGAACGCATTGGCGACGAATGCCGCGCCAACGATATTCCCTACTTCCTGGAATTTGTGGGATACGACGAAGGCATTGATGAAAAGGGCCTGGAGTTCGCGAAGAAGAAGCCGGAAATCGTGATCGGATCAATGGCCGAATTTACCAAGGACAAATACGGCATCGACGTAATGAAAGTGGAAGTTCCCATCAACATGAAATTTGTTGAAGGATCAAAATCCTATGGCGGCCAGAAGGCTTATTCCAAACAGGAAGGCATGGAGCATTTCCGCAAGGCTTCTACTGTGGCTACACGGCCATTCATTTATCTTTCCGCCGGCGTAAGCAACGCGGAATTCAATGAAGCCCTGGCCCTGGCAGGCGAGTCAGGCGTGAAGTTCAACGGCGTACTATGCGGACGCGCCACATGGAAAGAAGGTATTCCGGTTTACGCCAAGCAAGGCGCAAAGGCGTTTGAGCAATGGCTGCAATCGGAAGGCGTGAAGAATATTGAAAACGTGAATGCCAGCTTGAAAGCTGCAACCTCATGGTTCTCACTGTATGAC
>JBARNL010000960.1:0-3733 GCA_049802955.1 Candidatus Angelobacter sp. | reverse complement strand
GAGCGCGGCAGTACCATCAAGGCCCACGCTGTCCGCAAGAAGTACATGGCCAAAGAAGGTCAGGAATACCAGCTCAACCTGATCGATACACCGGGCCACGTGGATTTTTCTTATGAAGTCTCTCGCGCGCTGGCTTCATGCGAAGGTGCTCTGCTCGTGGTTGACGCTTCTCAGGGCGTGGAAGCGCAGACGCTTGCCAATGCTTATCTGGCTATTAATCACGGTCTGGAAATTATTCCCGTGATCAACAAGATCGATCTGCCCAGCGCCGATATCCCGCGCGCCAAGGAAATGATCGAGCAGACCGTCGGTCTGGATACAAAAGACGCCATGCTGGTAAGCGCCAAGAGCGGGCTCGGTGTGCCTGAGTTGCTGGAAGCCATCGTCAAACGGCTGCCTCCGCCAAAAGGCGATCCCGATAACCCCCTGCAAGCCCTCATTTTCGATTCATGGTTTGATCCATATCGCGGCGTCATCGTGCTGGCCCGGCTTTTTCAGGGCACGCTGCGCAAGGGCATGAAAGTGCGCTTGTGGTGGAACGGCAAAACGCTCGACGTGGAGACCCTCGGCGTGCTCACCCCCAAGTCTGTTGAGATTGACGAGCTGGTTGCCGGCGAAGTCGGCTTCATGGTGGCCAACAACAAAACCGTTTCTGACACCAAAATCGGCGACACCATCACTGACGATGCGCGCCCCGCCCTTGAACCGCTCCCTGGCTTTGAAGAACTCAAGCCCATGGTCTTTGCCGGACTCTACACCGTGGACGCGCACGAGCACACCGCATTGCGTGAAGCGCTGGAAAAACTTCGGCTCAACGATTCTTCTTTCTTCTTTGAGCCGGAAAGCTCCGCCGCGCTGGGCTTCGGGTTCCGTTGCGGCTTTCTCGGCCTGCTGCACATGGAAATCATTCAGGAACGCCTTGAGCGTGAATTTGGCCTGGAATTGATCACCACCGCGCCCGGCGTTCGCTATGACATCACGAAAACGGACGGCGAGAAAATTCAGGTCGATAATCCTTCACGCTGGCCTAACCAGAGTGAGATCGCAAAAATTGAAGAGCCGGTAATTCTGGCCACCATCCTGACCAATGAAGAATACGTTGGCGGAATTCTCAAGCTGGTGGAAGACAAACGCGGCAAGCAAAAGGGATTTGAGTACGTAAGCGCCAGTCGCGTCATGTTGACCTATGAGCTGCCGCTGAATGAAATCGTGCTGGATTTCTATGACCGGCTAAAGACAATTTCGCGTGGATATGCGTCGCTCGATTATCATCTTGCCGGAAGCTGGGAATCACCCATGGTCAAGCTCGATATTCTTGTGGCCGGCGATCCGGTGGATGCGCTCTCCATCATCGTGCATCGAGATTTCGCTTATGACCGCGGACGCGCGCTGGTATCAAAGATGCGCGAACTTATTCCCCGGCAGATGTTTGAAGTAGCCATTCAAGCTTCTATCGGCGCCAAGATCATTGCCCGTGAGACCGTGGTGGCCATCCGCAAAAACGTGCTGGCCAAATGTTATGGCGGTGACATCTCACGCAAGCGCAAGCTGCTGGAGAAACAAAAAGAGGGCAAGAAGCGGATGAAGCGCATCGGCAAAGTGGACATTCCTCAGGAAGCCTTCCTTGCCGTACTCAAAGTTGGCGACAACGCGTGATGCAGTCGACTGGAGAAAGTTGCGAGCGCGAAATGTGCAAATCTGCACTTTTTCACCAAAGTAACTGCCCATTTGTGGTGCAAGCCTTTTGCTTGTCTGTGGTGCCATCTAACACCTTGAAAATAAGACTTTTATAAACTGCTGCGCGCGTGGGGCAAATTGGTTAAGTTATTGAGAAATATTGTTCTACTCTGCTGCCTCAGAGACATTTGCACAAAGTTTTCCACAGAGGCTTTCCTGGAATTCCTACGTTACTTACCATTATTGCTAGTGCATTTCTTTTCTGAAGTTGATCGTGATAAACGTCTCCACTTCAACAGTCTCGCCGTTCAAGACGTATGGGCGATAGCGCCACTGTTCCACCGCCTCCAGCGCAGCGTGCACCAGCAGAGGATGTCCACTAATTACGTTTAAACTCTGGATCCTGCCGTCGCGGGCAATAATGGCATGCAATTTCACTTGGCCCTGAATCCCGCTGATAGCGGCGATATGCGGATAAACCGGCTCCACTCGGTTCACCAGTTGTCCCTCAGCCAATTGGGAAATGACCCGCTTCGGGCCGTCCAGTTTCACATTTGACTTTGTGGGACCCTCGGAAATGAAGTTGCTGAGATTCTTGTCGGCTTCGTTACCGCCTCCTGGAGGTCCTGGGGGCGGTTCACTCGGTGGATTCCAAGAATGATCGGGAATTGTGCTCTGGTGGTTGTTGAATGTAAACACAGCCATTGCTCTCGGACCCGAGTTCGCCGGCCCAGAAGCTGATGTGTGATCGGTGCGAACACGCTCCACTCGTTCAAGCGCTACAGGTTTTATCGGCGTATAGATTGGCACTCGCGCGGAAACTGGTATTACGCCAGTGGACAGCAGCGGGATAATCACCAGCAAGCCTCCGGCGATTGCTTCTGCGGTAAAAGCAGTTGCCATGGGCCAGCGTTTTCCTTTGCGCGGTGTAGATGAAGATTCAAGCAGCGTATCTCCGAACATCTTTCTCACCTCCATGGAAGTGATTTGACACCGGAGAGTCACAGCGAAGTTCCTCGGCGCGCAAAATAAAAGGCCGCCTGCGTAGGCGGCCTGTGTGATTTCTCAGGAACTATTATGGTTTCTTCGGTGTCGGAGAAGCTGGCACCGGACGGGCAGGCGCGGACCTTGCTGCACCGGCTGGCTTGGCTGCGGGAGCAGTTGCGCCGGCTGGGTTCGCTTTATCGTAAGCATCCACCAATTCTTTGGTGATCACGGTGCCTTGCGTGGCCCAGAGCACGGGCGATGTCTGCGGGTTGGAGACATCCAGCACCACGGCAAAGCCATTGGCATTGGCGTATTTTTCCAACACGGCCACCATTTTCGATCCAATGCGATTGATCACTTCTTGCTCTGCCTGCTGAAACTCGGCTTGCGCATCTTCATAATTGCGCTGCAGGGCTTTCTGCTTGGTGTCAATGGTTTTGGCCCGGCTGTTCTTTTCTTCATCGCTCAGCTTTTCCGCTTGCGCCTGATATTGCTTTTTCAGGTTCTCAACGTCGTCACTCTGTTGCTTGAGTTCAACCTGCTTGGGAGCGAACTTCTGCTGCAGTGCGTCAATTTCCTTCTTGCCTTCACCGCATTCCTGGATAGCTTGTTGGATGTTGACCACGCCAATCTTGGTAGGTACCGGCCCTGTAGGCGCTGGTGTGTTCGCGGCTGCGGTGCTCGCTGCTGGCGTACTCGTGGCTGGGGCCGCTGCGCCCTGTGCGCACGCAAAAGTACTGACGACAGCGCTCAGGCCAAGGCCCAGTGCCAGATTTCTGAATTGTGCCATGCTCATGGGTTTTAGGTGCTCCTTGGAATTAGTTGCGGCGTGAGTTCCAACACGCCGAAAGCTTACGGTTTCTTCGGTGTTGCCCCACCATGCGCTGGCGGTCTTGCGGAAGCCGCGCCCGCCGGCTTGCTTGCCGGCTTGCTTGCCGGTTTCGGCGCAGCCACTGCTGGCGATTCCGCGTTGTAAGCCTCCACCAGGTTTTTGGTGATGTTGGTCCCCGGATTCGCGTACAGCACTGGAGTTTGCGGATTAGAAACGTCCATCACCACCGCATAGCCA
>JBARNL010000959.1:0-3748 GCA_049802955.1 Candidatus Angelobacter sp. | reverse complement strand
CTGAATGGCCATATTCACCAGACCATGCAGAAGGTGGAAGGCAATGTGACGTTCCACACCGCAGCATCAACGGCGTTTCCGCAACCAAAGCCCGGAGAAGCGCCTTCACCTGGACCAATGAAAGTTCCAGCAGAACAACTGCGCAGCCTGCTGGGCATCCGAGACGTGAGTTATGTGCAAGGCAAGCACACGCTGGGCGTAACCGACTCAAGCCTGGAATAAATCTTTAACAAAAAGAAAAATGGGAGAGTAGCAAGTCATGAAGAGAACAGTTTTAACCTTGGGTTTCGCCGCGCTCGCCATCCTGATACTCATGATGGCGGGCCGATCCAGGACTTTCGGCGCGACTATGGAAGATAAGCCCGCGACACAAGTGAAGATCGACAACTTTGTGTTTTCACCGAACCCGTTGACGATCCCGGCGGGCACCACGATCCGTTGGACCAACCAGGATGACATTCCCCACAACGTGGTTAGCGAGGACAAGAGTTTCAAATCCAAGGTGCTCGATACGGACGAAACCTTTACCTACACGTTTACCAAACCCGGCACTTATACCTACTTTTGCTCGATCCACCCCAAGATGACCGGCAAGATTGTGGTGCAGTAAATGAATCCCTTTGATCTGAAATCGGTCTTGTTGGCCCGCCACGCGCAACATGTAGTGTTGATTCATTTCCCAATCGCGTTGTTTCTGGTGAGCGTTGCTTTTGATTTCGCGGCGCAGTGGCGGCGCACGGCTGCATTCGCGGCAGTGGCTTATTACAACCTGACGGTCGCCGCTTTCGCGTCAGTCCCAGCGGTGGCTACGGGCTTGATGGCATGGCACTGGCAACTCGAAGATCAGAAAATCAAAGGCACTCTCCTGTTGCACTTGCTGCTGGGACTGGCGTCAACAGCTTTGATCTGGTTGGTGTGGTGGCTGCATTTTCGGGGCCGCAAGCCGGAACGTACACTGCCCATGTACAGATTGCCTTTAGAGATCGTGGCGGCTGGCGTAGTGGCTTTAACCGCTCATCTCGGCGGGTTCCTAAGCGGCGTAAACGCTGGGGTGTGAAGGAGCTTGAATGACGGAGCAAGTGGCTTGCGGCCTGACTGAGCACGCGAGCATTTCAGGCAGGAAACGTTCACGAAGGGGAGTAAAATCATGGCCGCCACCGTTGTTGCGCGAGGTAATGTGAGCGGCCTGGAAAACAAGGATTTTGAGAAACTAGCGATTCCACTGCTGGATGGGCTCTATAACTTTGCCCACTGGCTATGTGGTGACGCCGATGAAGCGCGCGACCTGGTGCAGGAAACGTTCTTGAAGTCGCTGAAAGGCTTTTCGTCGTTCCGCGAAGGCACAAACTTTCGCGCATGGATGTTCCGGATCCTGCGCAATACTTTTCTGACCAGCCGGACCGGACTGGAACGGCGCAATACGCAGCAGGAAGACGAAGAAGGTTTTGAGGAAAGCTCCGTCAGCCAGGAGACTCCGGAGATCGCGCTGATACGGCGCGCGGATACCGAACTGGTACAGGCCGCGATTGCGCAGCTTGCGCCGGCGTTTCAGGAAGTAATCCTGCTGGCCGATCTGGAAGAAATGAAGTACCAGGAAATTGCCGAAGCGCTGAATATACCGATTGGAACGGTGATGTCACGGCTGGCGCGGGCAAGAAAACAAGTGCGTGAACACATTGTGCTGACGCTGGGCGGCAGAAGAACTGTGGGTGCAAAGTGACAAATTGCGAATGGCGGGAAAAAATCGGGCTGTATGTGGATGGCGAGCTGGAGGCGAGTGCGGAGCAGGCCATCGCCGGCCATCTGCAAAGCTGTACGGATTGCTCCTCGGCGGTGCTGGAACAACAGGCACTGAAGAAGGCTGTCCGGATAGCCGGTAAGCGCTTCACCGCGCCGCCGGAGCTTTACGCGAGCATACAACGGCAGATACTTCCCCCAAAGAAGGCGGGATTATTGGTAAAACCCTGGCTGAAATGGAGCGCGCTGGTAGCATCGGCGTTCTTGTTGGGCGTGGTTACATTCGCCTTGCTCTCACGTCCTTCAGGCGCAAGCGCTACCGTTTCACAACTGATTGACCAGCATGTGACCATGCTGGCCAGCGCTAATCCGGTGGATGTAATCTCCAGCGATAAACACACGGTGAAGCCGTGGTTTCAAGGAAAACTGCCGTTCACCTTCAACCCGCCGGAACTGGGTAAAGACTCGCCGTTCACTTTGATCGGCGGCAAATTGATCTATACGCAACAAACTCCCGGAGCGGAGCTGGTGTACCAAGTGCGCCAGCACAAGATTTCCGTTTTTATCTTTCAGGCGCGGGATGTGCGCGGGGAGCCTTCTTCCGGCAATCAGACATTTGTGGTGAACGGCTGGCAACATGGCGGCCTGCAATATTACATTGTGACCGATGCAGCCCGGGAAGACGCGGTCCGGTTGCGCACATTGCTGGAGGAAGCGAATCGGTAGAAGAGTTGAAAGAGTTGTAAAGAGTTTTGCTCCCTTTGCTGCGGACAGACCGGCGCGATTTGGAGATCGTCCGTAAACGGCTACATCGGGTCCAACAACGGATTCGGCAAAAAAGGACAGGACATGCGCACAAAAACAAACAAGCCAAGTCACGTGACCAGGAACAACGTCTTCGAGGACTTGGGTTTCTCGAAAGAGGACGCCGCGGCTTTGAAGATCAAAGCAGGTATCCTGAGCGCCCTGCTTGACCATATCCGCCGCCGCTACACGCAAAAACAACTTGCCGGACTTATGGGGGAGTACCAGCCCAATGTCAGCAATTTATTGAACGGCAAGATTTCCACGATGAGCATTGAAAAGCTTCTGAACTACGCTCACCGACTGAATATGGATGCGCAAATCACGATGAAAATGAAGCCGCGTTCCGCGAGGAAAAAAGGTCCGCATTGCCTAGCTAGTCTTCTGTGCGTCAATAGGGCCTCGCCGCTTTTCCTCTCCAGACAGTCGGCATTGATGCCGATAAGGGGCCGCAACCGCTTCATTCAGCAGATAAGTTCGATCTCGATCCAGCGCTTCCGCCAAAGCATCAAGAGCATCCACCATGTTGGAATCAATCCGAAAACTGATCAATTGCTTTTTAGCCACCTTGTTTGCTCCGATCTTTTCCGTTAATTGCGAGCTGCCAGCTTTTTCGCAAGCAACTCATTCACCAACTCCGGTTTGGCCTGTCCCTTGGAAACTGTCATCACCTGTCCAACAAAAAATCCTATGATCGTCGTCTTGCCCGCTCGGTATTGCTCCACCTGTTTGGGATTAGCGGCAATAATTTCGTCGATGATCTTCTCCAGCGCTGCAACATCCGTAATCTGCTGCGGTTTCTCCCGCCCGTAGACAGCCGGGAAGTCTTCATTGGCGGCAAATGCCTTGTCATAAAGGTCTTTGAGTATCTTGCTCGATATCGCGCCGGACTCCACCAAATCGGCGGAGATCGCAACGCCTTTCATCGAAACCGGTGATTGCTCAATCTCCAGGTTTGCTGCTTTTAGCCGTCCCATAAGCTCGCCCTGCACCAGGTTGGCCACACGCTTGGGATTCTTAGCCATTTTGGCCGCTTCTTCAAATTGATCAGCCAGGGATTTGGTCAAGGTCAGCACGCGCGCATCATATTCAGTGATTCCGTAATCCGCGACCATTCGCTTGCGACGCGCTTCCGGCAGTTCTGGTAAGGTCTTTCGTATTGCCTCCTGCCATTGCGCGTCCACAACCAGCGGCAGCAGGTCAGGCT
>JBARNL010000958.1:0-1886 GCA_049802955.1 Candidatus Angelobacter sp. | reverse complement strand
GAGTTCCGCGTGAAGGTGCCGCCCGATGGAGAAAAAGTGGTGACCTATACGGCGCATTACAGCTGGTAATCAGCTTGTGAATAAAAGAGAGCGCCAGCCTGTATTTTCTTTGAAACGTTTTTCCAGGCTGGCGCACTACTTCAAGCGAGAGGACTTTCTTATGGCGCACCAGCGCTCTGTAGGGCCATTGTTCAGTCTGGCTGGCGGGCAGACTGTTTCGTGGAGCATTAGCTACGGCACCGGCCAGGACGTAGGCATCGTGACGGCCGCTCCCAACATCATTGACGACGTTCTGGGCGTTGTTCTGCTTCAAGCACAGAATCAGGGGCTGGGCGCAACCAGTGATTCCCGCAACTTCTACACGGTGGACATCCACAATCCGGGCACGCAGCATGTTGCTCATAATCTGAACCTGCAAGACTGGTTGTAGATAAGAGAGGCTGGGGATAACTATGAGAGTTCACGTAATCAGCGCCCGAGGCAAACTGGTGGGTACCTTCATCCCGCAGCAGATGCAGCCTTCCGATCCCAAAACTCCCATCTGCACGCCCATCGCAGGCCGCGGGCAGAAGCTGCATGAACTCGAAATCGCAAACGCCGAGTCTTATTACAAAGAACACCGGACGGCCGAGTTGCACAAGATCGCGAAAAAGAAATTAAAGCTGAAGTAGTGCGCCGCGATGAAATACCCTTCACCGCAAAGCGCAGGAACTAACTTTCAGCCATTCGCGCGAAATAATTTTCATTTCACAGATTATTTTCTGTAATTCCGTACTTTCTGTATTCACGCGCAAACTATAGTTTGCTATCCTAACTACGCGTAGGAGTAACGCCCAATGAAATGCACTATCTACAATCCGGTGCGGAGGCTGACAGACCTAGTCATAGGTCCTGATAGCCTGTGGGCGTTTGAATATTTTTCCAGCTAACCTCAGGCGCGTCAGTCCTACGCAAACCGACCAAACTTGAGCTGTTTTGCGGGCGTATGAGTCCGCAAGCGAAATCCCGAGCATAGCGAGGGATCTATGGACCCGGCTGGGTGCGAAGGTCGCGGTTACTTCATTTGAAAAGTGACCAATACCGTGGCCGCTTGTTCCCCCCAATAATGGAGCGGAATTTGTTGCAACCGCCGCTCCGATAACAGCAGTTTAAGACGTTGGAACAGGTTTCATCGGTGGTGAAGACCAGGGTTACATCGCCTGTCCGTAGGTGCGGGCCCGGCCACCCATTGCGTGAAGTTGGCGCAATGGTGAATCGGCCAAATCCCGCCGGCATCTCGAGTGCCGTAGTTTCAAATTAGAACGACGGACCACTACATCCAGGTCGATTGTTCCCCGTTTGGAATTTGTTTCCAACATTTAACTGCTTATCCGTAGCGTCCGGTAGAGACGTAGCATGCTACGTCTCCACAAAATGAAATCCACTTTGCCGGTGGTGAAGACATGGGTTACTTCGACTGTTAATCGGGAGGTCGCGGGTTCGAATCCCGCCGCCGTCGCTGTTTGTAAGTGACGCGCGTAGCTCAGTGGCAGAGCGCCATACCCGGTCGCTGATTCCCCGGCAAAAAACTGTTCGTCGGTGGTGAAGATGAGGGTTACTTCGGAGCTCGGTGATGCAGGTATCGATTCCTGCCGTCGCTCTCGCCGGCGTCGTCTAAGACAGGACACGAGCCTTTAAACCGTTATCGCGTTTGTTCCCTGACGAAATATTTTTCGCAACGCATACTGCTTAGAAAGAGAATATGAGCTTACGGAAGGTTTACGGCGGAACGCCCATTGGCAATGAATCGCGCTGTGACACGTGTACGCATGCGCGAATTATCCAGGGCTACGCCGAAAGTGAACGCATCGTCATCTGCACAGGCATGTATGATCCCATACGCGTTA
>JBARNL010000957.1:0-2873 GCA_049802955.1 Candidatus Angelobacter sp. | reverse complement strand
GGAACCAGGCAGGGCTTGGTAGAACTGCTGCACCTCGCTCTGGCCTTCACCGTGCGCTAGCCGGCGCCGGACCAACTCACCCGCTTCTTTATCCAACCGGGCAATCACTTGAAAGCTCGGATGAAAGTCACAACTTATATACTGCATATGGCCTCCTCGTCCCGAACTCTTGGTCTTAAGCAAATCGAGTTTACTCGAGATGCTCCGGAGGCCGTTGTCGTCATGTAATCAATGGGCCCCGTCCGCGAACACGCGCATTCATCAGCGTGAGAGCAGGCCGGAGGGACCTTATGTTTGGTTGCGAAATTCTAAATGAAAGCCCGCGCAATTTTACTCAGTCGCTCCCACAAGATCGAAAATGTAAGCTTGGACTTCGATCTACGCACAAATCATTTCTCAGCCTTTTCAGATTACTTTGCGTCCTTCGCGTCCTTAGCGGTAAAACCCATCTGTGGCCAAGTTGACTTTTGTCGTGGGCAAAGGCGGTGTTGGGAAGACGACCGTCTCCTGCGCGCTGGCATTGCATCTGGCCGCGCGCCATCCCCGGCAATCGACTCTGCTCATGTCCACCGATCCCGCCCATTCGTTAGCCGATATGCTGGAACTCAAAGGTCAGCGCCTTTCTACAAACGCACAAAGGCTTCCAGGCATCAAGGGCAAAGTCTCCATCTGGCAGATTGATAGTGACCGCGAATTCAAGAATTTTCTTGAAGGCAATCGCGAAGGCATTCTCAACATTGTTGAGAACGGAACATTCTTCAACCGCAAAGAAATCGCGCCCTTGCTGGATACAACGTTGCCGGGCATGTCAGAGGTCGCTGGGCTGCTCGCCTTGCGCGACATGCTGGAAAGCAACGAGCACGACCACATCGTCGTCGATACCGCGCCTTTCGGCCACACGCTGCGGCTGTTTGAGCTTCCGGGGCATTTTCAGCGCTTCCTGAATTTTCTTGAGATTGCATCCAGCCGCGATGACCTGCTCGCGCAGCGCTTCGGCGGCCGCGCCTCCCGCCCCGCGCATGGCTTTCTGGAAAAGTGGCAAGCCACGGTCAGGCAAGTAAAAGAAGCCTTCAGCGCGGAGCAGGCTGAAGTCCTGCTGGTGACCTCGCCGGAAACTTTCTCACTGAATGAAGCTGTGCGCTGCGTGGACGCGCTCAGGGAATCGGCAGCGGAGATGCGTCTCGGCGGCATCGTCCTGAATCGCGTTGTCATGTCGGCGGAAAAATGCCTGCGTTGCCGTGCGCGCGTTCTTCAAGGAAAAAAGGCCGTTCAGTTTCTCAAGCAAAAATTTCCGCGTGTACCCAGGTTGATCGGCATCGATCCCGGTAATCCTCTGCTGGGCGCACGGCAGTTACAGCGCTTCGGTGACACGGTCTTTGCCGGCGCTCGGACCAATCTCGTCGTCCCGCCGCCCAAAGCGCCAAAACGGAAACTCAACTTCACAAAAACCAAATGGCCTGCCGCCAAAACCCGGCTATCGTTTACGCTGGGCAAAGGCGGTGTAGGCAAAACCACGGTCACAGCCGCGCTAGCCTTCCACTCAAGGTCGCTGAATAAGGATGTTCACGTCACCGTGTGCTCCACGGATCCTGCGCCGTCGCTCGATGACATTTTCCAGCAAAACATCGGCGACCAGATAGTCTCTGTTCTGGGCGATTCCGGTTTCGGAGCCATGGAGATGGACGCAGTCTTTGAATTTCGCCGCTGGGCCGCCCGCATCAAACAGCAGCTTTCCGCCGGAACCAGCATGGAATCGGGCGGCCTGCACGTTGATCTCACTTTTGAAAAAGAAGTTTTCGCGGCGCTCATGGACGTGGTCCCTCCCGGAGTGGACGAAGTCTTTGCCATTTTCCGTATCCTTGACCTGCTGGAAGCCAAACATGGCACAGTATTCATTGATATGGCGCCCACCGGCCACGCGCTGGAACTGTTGCGCATGCCTGATCGCATTCTGCTGTGGTCGCGCCTTTTATTGAAAAGCCTGGCCGCGCACCGTACACTAGCACTCGCGCAGGATGTTGCCGTGGAACTGGCCGGACTGGGGCAGCGGGTGCGGAAATTACTGGATCTGATGCGTGACGCCAGGCAGAGCCGCGCCTGGGCGGTAATGCTTCCGGAGCCTGTGCCTGACAGCCAGACACAGCGTTTTCTAGCCGCGATCAAGGAGATTGGCGTTGCGGTGGATTCTGTGTTCGTGAACCGCGTCCTGCTTGACTCGGATTCCGGCTGCAAAACTTGCCGTCGCGCGCAAAGCTGGCAGGCAGTAACGTTGCAGTCATTGCAAAAGAAATATGGCGGCTATCGTTTGTATCTGGTGAGGGATTTTCCCGCGGAAATTGCGGGCGCGGCAAAACTAGAGAAATTTACCGGCGAGTTATGGCAAATTCAAACCGAAAAATAGCGGCCACCGGCGCACTCTATCTTTATGGGATTTCTGAAGCGCCTGCCTCGCCCGCATCCAACAAGCCAGCCTCAAAACTTGCCCCCAAGATTCCCCAAAGGCTTTCCCAAACACTTCCAAAGCTCGGCAGCGTTGGCATTGACGGCGTGCATGCGGTCAAGCCTCTGGCTTGCGGCGATTTCATTTGCTGGGTGTGTGAAGTCGATCAGGCCAGCTTTGCCAGCGCAGTTGAGCGCAACATGGAGAACCTTGAATGGCTCGCTCTCCACGGCGTTCGTCATCAACAGGTCGTCGGTGAAGTGGCGGAGCAGATGACGATCATTCCGGCCCGGTTTGGAACCGTATTTTCCGGTGAGCCCGCGCTTTTGAAGGACGTGCAGGGAAGAAAAGCCGCGCTCAAGAAAGTTTTTGCTCGTGTGGCCGGCGGCGACGAATGGGGCGTAAAGGTATTTGCGGAGCGGCAGGTTACTGC
>JBARNL010000956.1:0-2854 GCA_049802955.1 Candidatus Angelobacter sp. | reverse complement strand
GCCTATTGCTGGCCAATTCAGAGCACAACGCAACAGGAAACCAGGCGCTTGAGACGGTCCTGGCAACTCTGGACGTGGCGGGAAAGAGTACGCTCCAGCGCATGGCTGAACGGCTCCAGCAATACGGAATCTCCTCTATTAGCGCGGTGGTAGAAGCTGCAGCCCCTTCAGGCGTTCGCAATTTTGGCCTGCCTTCGGATGTATCCTGCGTCTCTGCCGCTCCCGATCGTTTCTGGAGAACGGCTGAGTCTGCATTCAATGACATGGCCCAGAGCGGCGCGGAACTGGTCGTCCTGATCCGCCTTGGCGCATACGCTGAAGTTGATTTTGAAAAGCTAATCCAGTTCCACCTTGATCGCAAAGAACGAGTTACCCGGATGGGCTCCGACGGGCAGATGCTAGAAATTTTCTGCATCAGCGCCTCGCGCAGGAACGATGCCGCTTCACTCTTCCGCACTCAACTGGCGCATTGCCGGAGTGAATGCCCTCTTTTGCAGCATGACGGATACTTGAATCCGCTGGCCACTGCGCGCGACCTGCGGCAATTTGCGATTGATATTCTTACCCGGCAGGCGCAAACCTGCCCTGCTGGAACAGAAATCAAGCCCGGAGTATGGACTGCTCCCGGAGCGATGATTGAAAAAGGCGCGCGTGTTCTTGCGCCCGCGTTTGTGGGTTCGCTGGCGCGTATACGTTCCGGAGCGGTGATTACCCGCTGCAGCTCGGTTGAGCGGCACGCGGAAATTGACTGCGGCACGGTGATTGAAAATTCCACGGTCCTGCCATTTTCTTATGTGGGAGCGGGGCTGGATCTGGCGCATTCGATTGCAGGCATGGGCCGGATCGTTAACTTGCATCGCGACGTGACAGTGACCATCGTCGATCCCAAGCTTGTTGCGTCCATGTCCGTTGCGTCCGGAAAGAGATTCATAGCTACGGCTGCCGATGCACTGACTTATCTACCCCGGATGGCGTTTCAAGGTATGTTCGGCGGCGCCAAGGCAGCACCATCCGATTTGCATACCACGCTGCGGAAAACATCGCCCGCGCTGGGTACGGCCGCCGGATTTGAAACTTCCGCCTGTGACACTGAGTCTTCCCACAAGTTCCCTAACATGGTTGTAGCGAGGAGATATGGACATCAATAGCAGACCTGTCGTCGTAAAAAGAATGCCGGAGCGCCTGAACTCGCGCACAGCGCGAGAATTTCTTCGCGACGTGCGTCCTTTTCTTGCGGCTGACCGTCCGCAATTGGTTTTCGATCTTTCCCTGGTCGCGCAGATTGATGCTTCCGGCGTTGAAATGCTGTTGAAGTGCATGTCTGAGGCCCACAAACGCGATGGCGACGTGAAACTGGCCTCGCTTTCTGACCAGGCCGCGGTTGTGCTGGAACTTACGCGCACGGAGCGTCTTTTTGAAATCTATGAAACATCAACCGAGGCGGCCCGCAGTTTCAGCGGATTCCTGCCCAATGCCATGCGCCAACAACTTTTACATAACAAGCGCTCCACCAGCCAGCCTCTTGCGGCTTAGAGATCTCGCGTGATGCCGCAATCTGAAAGCGTTATCACTCTCACACCAGCTGACGCATCCGTAGCAGACGCTGCGGCGCGCCCGCAACGCAGCGACCGCTCCACGATGCTGAATGGCAGCGCCATCATGCTTGTTGCCATGATGCTGGTGAACATTTTTAACTTTGCCTATAACATGGTGATGGCCCGCATGCTTGGGCCAGGGGCGTTCGGAAATATCAACGCCGCGGTAACATTGCTTCTCCTGGCATCGTGCATCAGCCTGGCATTCCAGTTGGTTTGTGCCAAGTTTGTCGCCAGAAATCATGCCGATTCAAGCAAAGCAGCGGTGGTCCACAACCTGCTCGGTAAAGCCTGGATCGCGAGTCTGGCTCTGGGCTCCATCCTTTTTCTGGCGCAGAAACCAGTTGCAACATACCTGAACGTGCCGAGTCCATGGATCATAGGACTGCTGGCGATTGGTATCGCTGCATATGCGCCGCTGGGCGTGAAGCGCGGCGCGATGCAGGGTGTCTGCGCTTTTCCACGGCTCGGAACCAACTTTGTTCTTGAAGCAGGCACCCGCTTTTTCCTGGGAGCGGGACTGGTAGTCGCCGGATATGGCGTTCTAGGCGCGGTGGGCGCAATTTCTGCTTCTGTGATTGTGGCATGTTTTATTCCACGCATTCCGGCGCAATTGCGCGTTCAGGCCGGCACGGCTGAGCCACCGTCTTACGCAGAAGCCATGCAGGCCATTGTGTTCTTCATTGGCCAGGTCATTATCAACAACGTAGATATTTTGTTGGTCAAGCACTTCTTTCCCTCGGACCCGGCTGGCGTTTATGCTGCAATCTCACAGATTGGCCGGCTGCTCTATTTCGCTTCCTGGTTCGGCGTGGTTAACGCGATGTTTCCTGTAGCCGCCGCCGCAAGCCCGGAGACCAAAAAGGCCCACGGCATCGGCCTGCCGTTGTTGCTGGTGCTCGGACTTTCGCTGATATTCATCGCCATCGCCGCTCTTTTCCCCCACTTGATCATGGGCGTGATCTTTGGCTCGCGCTTTATCGAAATCGGCTGGCTGCTGGCGCTCTATGCCATTGCTACCGGCCTCTATTCGCTGAGCGTTGTCTTTATCGCATATGAAATGTCACGGCGGATTGCCAATACCGGATGGCTGCAACTGATTTTCAGCGGCGCTCTGGTGTTGGGGATCGGGCTGTTCCATCAATCACTGCATCAAGTAATCATGGTGCGGATTGTATTAATGGCTGCCATGCTGGCCGCGGTCGCACTGCCTTTTTTGCGCCGACACAACACGCCAGAGCTGGTGGAGGCAATATGAG
>JBARNL010000955.1:0-3066 GCA_049802955.1 Candidatus Angelobacter sp. | reverse complement strand
GGTGGATGCGGACTGGCGGAAGAGGCCGGAGCCGGAGCATGTGCTGCGCGCTCTAATTTGCCAGCGCGAGTAAGGCCGCATAGGGGCACTACACCTATCCTTGAGATGGCAACCGTCATTGGCCATTACCGACATGGCGTGGTGCTTCTCCCAAAGTAACCTTCATCCCCAGCTGTTTCAGGAAGTCTTTTTTATACATTCATGGGACAATGAAATTCGGCCCTTGTTCCGGTCATGCGCGGAGCCGAATGCTGCCGTTCTGCGGCTAGCTTCGTCCAAGAGAAATGTATGATGAGGACAAGCCTGTGCTGACATGGAGTGCTGCTTGAAGCATTTAAAGATGGTTTTTCTCGTGGCTGGATTGATGTTGCTGCCGGGGTGCGAGAGCAAAGACACAAAAAAGTCGGCGCAGCCGATTACGCAAGCGATGGCGCCAAACATCCAGCAAACGGCAGCGGCGCATGTTTCCGCAGCGGCGGCCCCGCAGGAACAAACACCAGCGCCCACGCAGACTCCACAGCCGGAAAAACCCGATGCCGTCCCGGACATCATCGCCGAAGCCGAAAAAGCTTATTCGGCTGGCCAGGAAGACTATCAAGCCGGCCATCTTGATGCGGCCAAACAGGACTTTAACCACGCGGTGGACATCCTGATGCAAGGCCCGGTGGATATAAAGTCCGACGACCGCTTGCAGCAGGAATTCGACAAGATTACCGAGGAAATCAACAAGCTGGAAATGGCCGCTTTTAAAGAAGGGGATGGCTTTGCTGAGCAGCAGCCCGAACCCGCCCCGATTGATGAAGCGAACCAGGTGACGTTTCCGGCCGATGCCAACGTGACCGCCAAAGCCGAGGCCGACCTGAAGAATATCCAGTCTGACCTGCCGCTGATGATCAATGAATATGTGGCGGGCTATATAAATTATTTTTCCACGCACGGACGCGGCGTTTTTGAAGGCGCGTGGGTGCGCTCAGGCCGATATAAGGAAATGATTCAGCGGATTTTCCGCGAAGAAGGCGTTCCCCAGGATCTGATCTACCTGGCCCAGGCTGAATCCGGATTCAAGCCGTTGGCGCTTTCACGCGCACGCGCTCGCGGCATGTGGCAGTTTATGGCTAGCCGAGGCGTCGGTTACGGCTTGCGGCGAAGCTGGTGGGTGGATGATCGCCAGGACCCGGAAAAAGCCACGCGCGCCGCGGCACGCCATTTGAAAGATCTCTATAGCCAGTTTGGCGACTGGTACCTGGCCATGGCGGCGTATAACTCCGGGCCGGGGAACGTGCAGCAGGCCGTCCGGCGCACCGGTTATGCTGATTTCTGGGAGCTTTATAAGCGCAACGTGCTGCCGGCGGAGACCAAGAATTACGTTCCTATCATCTTGGCCATGACCATCATGTCAAAGAATCCGGCGCAATATGGGCTGGATGCAGTGCAGCCTGACCCGCCAATGAAGTATGACGTGGTGAAGGTCAACTATCCGGTAGACCTGCGGCTGGTGGCGGAATGCGTGGACGTGCCAATAGAACAGATGGTGGATTTAAATCCCAGCCTGCTGCGCCGCACAACGCCTAAGGACCAGCCATTTGATCTTCGGCTGCCTCCGGGGTCAAAAGAACAATATGAGGCTGCCATTGCCACCATTCCGGTAGAAAAGCGTGTAGCGTGGCGATACTACAAAGTGCAGCCAGGAGACACGCTGGCAGGCATTGCTCGCAAATATCGCACGACGGAGCGCGCCATTTCCCAGGCCAACAACCTGCAAGCAGGGCCACTGGCCAGCGAAGCCAAACTGGTCATCCCGGTAAATGGCGCCAACGCCGGTAAGATCGTGTATTCCCGCTATGCCTCACACTACAAGACGCATACGGGTGATACGGTTCTTACCGTGGCAGAGGATTTCGGCGTGCCTCCAGACCGGCTGCGACGCTGGAATGGACTGAAAACAAACAGTTTACGTCATGGCCGGGTGCTGATCGTCTATAAGCCTTTGGCTCCCGGCGAGGCCGATAAAGCCCCCGCCAGAAGGCATAAAAAGGTTGCGCGCGGAACAACAAAGCCGAAATCCAGAGCCGGTGCAGCAGCGAAAGAACAAACATCACTCAACGCCAAGAGCGAATAATCAATTTGATGTGCGAATGTTGACAAGCAATTCATCCGGCTTGATATAATCCGCGCCTGTTATTCTTTTGTTTTTGTGTGCGCTTTCCGGCCCTAATTTTCTGGAGGAAACATGAGCTTTTACGATGAGACCCTCAAGGCAAGACATGAGGACGATGATGAATACGGCGAAACCGGCGGCTATGGCAGCAGCTCAACCGAAGAGGATTATGACGAAGAAGAGGAAGAATCCATCGGCGCCGAAACCGGCGGTGGCTCTGAGGAGCCAGAGGGCGAAGCTGCAGCTCCCGTGAGCGCTCCTGCTCCTGCGCGCAAGAGCGGCGGAGGCGGCGGTAAAAAGAAACCTGCGGCGAAAAAAGCCGCTAAGAAAAAACCAGCTGCAAAGAAAAAGTCGGCAGCTAATAAGAATAGCGCCGGAAAAAAAGGCGGCGGATCTCGCGGAAAGAAAGCTCCCGCCAAAAAAGCGGCAAAGAAAAAAGGCGGAACAAAGAAAAAGTCAGCCCGGAAAAAGAAATAGTTCTGGCAAGAACATTTACTAAAATAGAAAAGGCCGCGAGAAGATCGCGGCCTTTTAGTTTCTTTTTCTGCGCTCCAAACCGCTGGAGTTTTCTTCTCGATCTGAATTGTTTCCGCACCGGTTCCAGGCCACTCCCACCGAGCACGAAAAGACCGCGTGGTGGGGCTCTGTCAAGATCTGAATTAAATGAATTTTATGGGCAGATAAAGACCGAGAGCAGCATCACTGGAACGTGATCAATACGATTTCCGGCCGCGTTCCCAGGCGCAATGGCGGTCCCCATGTGCCGGTTCCATACGTGGTGTACACCTGCAAAGTCCCGAACCGTTGCAGACCATGGATGAATTTGCTCCAGATCCGCTTTGCGATCAGCGTCCAGGGAAAGAACTGCCCGCCATGTGTGTGGCCGGAAAGCTGCAGTGATATGCCTT
>JBARNL010000954.1:0-1781 GCA_049802955.1 Candidatus Angelobacter sp. | reverse complement strand
GTGCTGGGGCCGGGCGAGGGGCTGGCCGTGCGGGATGCGCTCGCCCTGTACACCACAGAAGCCGCGTTCGCCATGCGCCGGGAACACGACGTCGGGTCACTGGCGCCGGGCAAGCTCGCCGACTTCGTGGTCCTGGACCGTAACCCGCTGAACACGCAGCCCGAGCAGATCACGAACATCCGGGTCCTGGCCACGGTCGTCGGCGGGCAGCCCGCCTTCCAGGCCGATGATTCACCCGTCCGGCTATGACCCAATGCCGTTTAGCTTATTTTGATCATGGTTTCCGGTTCCGGTGCTGCCGGGTGGCGGGCCAGGGCATGATCGCGGGTTATGGCGCAGACTGGTGTTGTGGCTGGCGGCGGCGCCCTGACGGACTGGATCTCGCTGGGGGTTCTGACGTCGTCGGTGCCGCGGGATGTGGTCGATGACGCGGTCGCGGCGACTGGGAAGGGCGCGCGGCGTGCCGGGGGGAAGCTGCCGCCGCACGTGATGGTGTATTTCGTGATGGCGCTGGCCTTGTTCGCCGGTGATGATTACGAGGAGGTCGCTGCCCGGCTGGCGGAGGCGCTGCGGGGCTGGGGAGCCGGGGACCAGGCGTGGGATCCGACGCCGGGCGGGATCACGCAGGCCCGGCAGCGGCTCGGGCCAGAACCGAGGGCGGAGGTGTTCTCGCAGGTCGCCGTGCCGGTCGCGGACCTGGATACGACCGGGGCGTTCCTGGGGCCGTGGCGGCTGATGTCGGTGGACGGGATGGAGTGGGACGTCCCGGACACGGACAAGAACCGGGCTGCCTTCGGCTCGTCCGGGACCGGCGAGGGTGACCGGGCCGCGTTCCCGAAGATCCGGGTGGTGACGGTCAGCGAGTGCGGCTCGCACGCGCCGGTCCTGGCCGCGATGGGGCCGGCGGCCGCGAAGGGCAGCGGGGAGCAGTCCCTGGCCAGGGAGCTGTACCCGGACCTGGAGGAGGACTGGCTGCTGATCGCCGACCGGAACTTCTATAACTGGAAGGACTGGTGCGGGGCAGCGGGCACCGGCGCGGAACTGCTGTGGCGGGTGAAGTCGAGCCTGCTCCTGCCGGTCCTGGGGCTGCTGCCTGACGGCTCTTACCGGTCTGTCTTGATCAGCCCGAAGATCACCGGGAACAAGCGGGAAGCGCTCATCGAGGCCGCCCGGCGCGGCGAGGGCCTAGACGAGGACCAGGCCCGGCATGCCCGGGTCGTGGAGTACGAGGTCCCAGACCGGAACGCAGACGGCCAGGACGAGCTGATCGCCCTGGTCACCACCATCACCGACTACCGTCAGGCCACCGCCGCGGTGCTGGCGCAGGCCTATCACGAAAGGTGGGAGCACGAGGGCGGCAACGCCCAGCTGAAGACGTACCTGCGCGGCCCCGGGAAGGTCCTGCGGTCCGGCAGCCCCGGCCTGGTGGAGCAGGAGATCTGGGGCTACCTGCTGACGCACTACGCGATCAGCGCACTGACCTGCGCAGCTGCCACCGCCGCCGGCATCGACCCGGATCGCGTCAAGTTCAAACGCACCGTCCGCATCCTGCGCCGCCGGGTCGCCGACCCGGCCTTTCCCCCCTGAGCACACCTGGGCCATCCTGGCCCAGGTCAAAGCCGACATCACGAAGAACAAGCACCTCAACCCCCGCCGCAGGCACCGCAGCTGCCCACGCGTTATCAAGCGAGGCCGCCACAACGCCTACCGCGTCAAGAAACCCGGCGACAAGAACATCAGCCACGACGGCCCCGCAACGATCCGCCTCGCCAACCCCGCCC
>JBARNL010000953.1:0-2097 GCA_049802955.1 Candidatus Angelobacter sp. | reverse complement strand
GCGAAGAATCGTTCGTGCGGGTGCAAGCCGTATACGACGAAAAACTGGCTTCGGACAACTATGAGGGCGTGGACATCACCCGCCAAACTCAGGAGCTTAGCCCGAAGAGCCCATACGAGCTGAATGTGATGCACATAACTGTCGACGGCAAGCCGATCGATGACCTGGACCGCAGCTCTTCTGACGTCCAGCGCTGCACCGACGTGGCGCTCGACAACGCCAATATCCAATTTCATATGGACAATCTCGAATCGCGGCGGCGGCTCGGCGTTGCGGCGGATCCAGTCGCCTTGGTTGTGAAGGAACCCGTCAGCGAGCTGGATCTACCGGTCGTGCATTTCCGGATGTATAGCAATTACGCGGCCTTCCTCAAGCGCGCTGAAATCCGGATATTCGAGCAGCAGTCATTCCAAGCCGAGCCGGTCGCAGTGATCCCGGTCGATGACATGGGTCTTGCAGAATGGCATCCGGCAGGAAAAATTCTCGCGGGCCCGGCACGCGAACTCAAGTACCTGCTTCGCGCCTATGACGCCAAGGGCAATTTCGATGAAACGGATTCGCGGCCGCTGTGGCTTTACCACCAGGCATCGGCTGGAAAACTCGCAATGTCCGACAAGCCGTCAACGCAGGCGCTGCTGGCCGCCTACGGCGAGAACGATCTGGCACGCCAGCAGATTCCGCTCGGCAGCGGCTCGGTGAAGGTCCAGGGCAGCGGCATACCGGCGGGACACAAGGTTTGGGTAGCAGGCCGCGAGGTTCCGGTTGACCCGAAAGGCAACTTCGTTGCGGAGGAGGTTCTTCCCAACGGCACACAAACAGTAGAAGTCGCGGTCCTCGATGGAGACGGCAACGGCTCGTTATATCTCCGCGATCTGGAGTTCAAGCGCAGGGACCTGTTCTTTGTCGGTGTTGCCGACATGACGATATCGAAGAACAATGTGAGCGCGGCGGAAAAACTACAGCAGGGTGATAATGCCGCGCAGCCCGTCGATTCGTCGCTGGATGGCCGATTGGCGTTCTACCTGAACGGCAAGGTGAGTCAGGGCTGGCACTTGACCGCCAGCGCGGATACCCGCGAAGGCCCGGTGAAAGACCTCTTCAGCAACTTCCTGGATAAGCAACCCGATCCGTTATTCCTGCGTATCAATCCCGAATATTATTACCCGTCCTTCGGCGACGACAGTGTGGTGGAAGAAACGGCGCCCACCCTGGGCAAGTTCTACGTCAAAGCAAGCCACGGCCAGGATTACGGGATGTGGGGCAATTTTAAGGTCGCCTACACGGGGAACGACCTGGCTCATGTGGATCGCGGCCTGTATGGAGCCGACGCGCGCTTCGGCTCCGGACTCACCAGCTTCGGCGAGCGACGAATCACGGCTGACGGTTTCGCCGCCCAACCGGGAACGTTGGCGAGCTATGAGCAATTCCTCGGAACCGGTGGATCGCTTTACTTCCTTCATCACCAGGATATCCTCACAGGCTCCGAGAACGTGCATATTGAAGTCCGCGACAAGGCCTCAAACATCATCACAGGAGTAGTGAACCTGCGGCCTAACGTGGACTATGACATTGATTACCTGCAGGGCCGGGTGCTGCTTTCTGAGCCGCTCACGGCGAGCGCTAACGATAACCTGCTGGTGCGTACCAGCGGCTTGAGCGGAGACCAATCCTTTCTCGTGGTGCGTTATGAGTACACGCCTGGTTTGGACAAGCTGGACCAGGTCGCCGTCGGCGGTCAGGGCAGCTACTGGTTAAACAATTACATGAAGCTCGGCTTCACAGCCGACTCCAACGAAGGAGACGGCGCCAGCAATCTGGGCGCCGCAGACCTGACCTTGCGGAAAAGCGCCAACTCCTGGTTGAAAGTGCAGGCCGGTCGCACCACGGGGCTCCTCTCACCGTCGCTGCAGTCTAATGATGGCGGATTCGGCTTCCAGGGCCCTGATGACCAATCCCTTACCAACTCAAAAGCTGGCGCCTACCGCGCCGACCTGAGCGTCGGGCTCAGTGACTTCGTTAAGGGGCATGACGGCCATTTCGCGTTCTACACCCAGAGACTCGACGCGGGTTACTCTGCGCCGGGTCAGCTGACGCTCA
>JBARNL010000952.1:0-10957 GCA_049802955.1 Candidatus Angelobacter sp. | reverse complement strand
GTCATGATAAGTGACGGTCCATTTTAAATAGCGGCTTAGCCCTCAACCCGCTGAGCTCGACTCATCCAGATACATTCATCCACTCGTCATTCCGGGTCGGTTGGATCATTAAACAGCACTGTCAATTTGATGCTGCCGTGACCGAACTGCGGGAAGTTAGTTGTGGTGCGAACACCCGGATCCAGCGTGGAAGCCGTATCATCGGGCGGGAAAAGCACCAGCGAGTTAAGGAAGGCTTGGATCGCATCCTGGTCTTCCGCTTCTAGTTTGGCATAAGCGTTGCGCGAGGCCAGCGATTCTCCGCCGTGACGCAAAATAACCTCATGCAGGTTAATGCTGCGCCCATCGTGACCGTACGGCGAGGTTGTGCCGACGCCCCAGAGTGGACGCGTGAGGAACTGCTTCTGCAGAGTGCCATCATAGTTGCGCTCGTAGAAATTCACGCCCAAGTCATGGCGTTTGAAGTCAGTGTAAATATCTTTCACCAGGAACGGCCCGCCATTCGGTATTTTGATGGTGGCAAAGCCGGAGCCATCATTGACTTCATGCAGAGAAGGATTTGCCGTGGCAAACAGATGGTTCATGTTGCCCCGGACAGGATCGTAAACTGTGTCAAGGTCGGCCACGCGACGGTCATGCTCAATCAGGAAATCGGCAACATGGCAGGAAGAGCAACCGATTTTATCGAATAGCTTTCTTCCCTTGCGCGTGTTCTCAGTTTGCTGATAAATCGCGGGCTTGAAATAGTGCAGCAGATAAAATTCTTCGTGATCGATAATGCTGGTCGGCAGTTCATTATTGGTCCCGTCGCCATCGGGGTCAGAGCCGTTGTCAGTGATCGGCGGAGCTTCAATCTTGTCCAGCGAGCCATCCAGCACCATGCCGGAAGGCGTTACCACCCGTCCTCCAGCGCTGGCGGCAAGCAGGTCAGGGTCAGCGGCTTCCAGACCCATCTCATTACGGAACGCGCCAACCAGAAACTCGCGGATGGAGATGGTGCTGCCCTCCGAAAAGAAGGGACGAACGCGCAGGTCAGTGTTCACGCCGCTCACCTGCGTAGTATCCACGCTGCCGTCTGGATTAGCGGTAATTGAGCCGAACGAGACCCCTTTAGTGAGCAACTGGCGCGTCACCGCATGGCCGGACTTTTTGGCTTCAGTAATCGCTCCGGCGCGAATCACGCGCATGTCGCTGGTCATCTCATCGGCCAGCATTTCTTTCAATCCCAAGCCGAATAGGTGTGGAGCATCACGGCTATCAGGACGCGTGGCCACATCACCGCCTGCGCCTGCTGAACCGCGAGGGCGCCCGTGGCAGCCGGCGCAGCTATCGGAAAGGCCTGCACCGATTCCACCCGTTAAGTTGATGTTGCCGGTACCATCACTGTTGGTGGGGCCTTGTCCCTGAGCCCGGAGAAACTTGCGCTGGAAAATCTGGCGTCCACGTCGGATAGAACGGAACGGATCTCTGTTGATGATGAAAAGCGACGAATTCGGGGTTGTAAGGTCGCCGCGACCAGGACCGATTTCATTCGCCAGTGATTTGTTGATTCCCGCTTTGGCCGTGTTTGGGGCCTGATTGTTGTCGATCAGCTGGCCGTGGGCAACGTTTGCCATGATCATGGAAGCAGTCATGCACAGCACAACTGCCAGACTTCTGGTTTTCATTTAGGTCCACCTTATGGTTTTGTAGTGCAGTGGGTCTGTTTTTCGTTACAAAGATTAGGGCCATCGAAACGGCCATTGGGGCCGGGCAGATAAGTTTGGACACTCTGGCAGAGAATGTCAACGCCAATATTTGGCAACTCAATCGGGTGGTACTAAGAAAGTCTGAGGAAGAAGGAAAATTGGCCCAGGCCGTTTCGGTGCAGCCCCCCAATGTTGAATCCTGTTAACTCCATCAGAACGAAAACATCACTTGCAAATCAACGCGCCGATTGGCGGACTGCGTATTGAATACGCCTCCGGCCAGCGCGGTTGATTGGCCAAACAACGCGGAACTGAGGTTCCCAATGGGCGGAGCCGGATTCACATGGTTGAAAATATTGCGCGCGTTGGCGCTGAAGGTAAGGCTATAGCGCTGATTCGATCGTTCTGGACCGCCGAATGGCCCGCCGCCTCCACGCGGACCGCCCATGCGTACTGGGCCGCCACCGCCGGGGCCTCTCCGTTCGCCGCCGCCATGAGCACCGGGAGTGTGTTGGCCATCTTGCCCTTGCTGTGGGTTGGTATTAGCAGCTTCCAGTTTCGGCCCAATGCCAATCGTCTTGCTCAAGCGCATGTTCAGCGTGAACTGCGCCGGGCTGGAGCCGAAATTGGATGGAATGGTTATCTGTCCCGGCGCGGGAGAAGTATTAAAAGACCCGAAACTTGTATCTACAACCGTGGGTCCAGTGGCCCCACCGGCAAACGCCGGACGATCATTGAAGATGGAATCTCCATTCAGGTCAGTGCCCGTGATGATATTAAAAGGTGCACCTGAGTTTGCAACCATGAATGGGCTTACGCGGAATCCGTGCGGCAACGCCACCGTTCCGCCAAAGAAAAGGCGCTGGCGAACGTCGAAGGCCGCGCGGCCGTAATCGGCGGAGATACCCCTTGCGGGATCGGACGGAAAACTATTTGCCCCGGCTGTGTCACTGTTGGCGTGGCCGAACATATAAAAGCTGAAGATGGTCAGCCGTGTTCCCGCGCGCATGTTGAAGCTGAGTATCATTTGGTTCTGATTGAAGACTCCGCCGGACTCAAACTGATATTGCGGCGAGGGCGTTGGCGTAAGCACGCTGGAAAACAATTGATGGACCCCATGCGAATGGATATAAGTGCCCGTCAGCGTGGCGGTCTTGGTGAGTTGGCGCTCGACCGATCCGGCGAACTGGACCGTATACGGCGTGCGCAATGCGGGATCAATTGAGTATGTGGTGGTCTGTGTTCCGGGCAAAGCTGGGATATTGGGATATGACGCGAACAAAGAAGCCAGCAACGCCCGATTGGCCGCGTTTGCCGCGCTGGCATTATTAGGATCGGCAGTGATGGTGACCTGCTGCTGGTTGATGCCGTTGAGCCGTTCCGCCTGCATAATCAGGTTTTGCGAGAAGCGATCATAAAAGAGACCGAAGCCGGTGCGAATGACGGTCTTGGGCGCTGCGTTTTTCTTGCCGCCCAGGCCCCAGGCAAACCCTATGCGCGGCGCCCAATCGCCGTGGTCCTTGATGCCATTCTGCGTTTCAAAACGAAGCCCGTAGCTCGCCGTCATGTTCGGGCGTATCTTCCAATCGTCTTCAGCGTAAAGCCCTGCATCCGCAAAGGTGTCTTCGATCAGCGGATTGCCCGTAAGCACCGTTAATTGTGTCGGCGTGCCATTTTTGAAATTGGTCAATGGGCTGATGGTCTGTTGCGTGACCGGATCTTTGGTGGCGCCGAATGTAAACGTGCCGTTGAAGTTCTGCGTGGAAAGGCTGGAGTTTCCGGTAACGCGCAGCCTGCCTCCCAGGCGCAAAAAATGATTGCCTTTGTTGATCGAAGTATAGTTCTGCAGCTCGTAATGATTGGTAATGACAGAGCTGATGCCGAGCGGGTTGCCGCCTTCAGTGAATTGCCCCAGCACGTTAATGGCGGGAGTTAGAAACAGGGAATTCTGGTCCGTAGCGCCGCGCTCCCACTCAAAACGCGTCTCATTGATGGCGTGCGGGCTCAGTATCTGCGTGTCACTGATCTGAATCTCATTTTCATTTCCGGTCTGGTTATATCCCTGTGAGGGCAGAGCAAGCTGGGTTATGCCGTCATTCTCTTCATGATTGTGAGTGAACTGATAGCGGGCCATCAGGGTGTTGGAAGCCGAAAGCTGATAATCAAATCGGGTGCTCACATTGGTGCGCACGCGCGGGTTGAGCACACCGATCACCGGCTGGTTGGCCGCGGCAAAGGCCCCCGGAAATACGACCGCGGCTTCATTAATATTGCGGCGTTCCGCGTTGATTTGATAAGAGAGCTTCTTGCCCAGCGGGCCGCCCACGTTGCCGCTCACCATCTGCGTGCTGAAATCGGGCTCGGTGGAGGCAAAAGGGTTCAGCGCGTCCATGAACGAATGATTGTCGTTAAAAAAAACCTGGCCGTGCAGTTTGTCCGTGCCCGGCTTGGTAAGGATTTCAATCCGGCCAAAGCCCATGCGGTCGTACTGTGCGGAAAATGGGTTCTGGTTGATGCGGATTTCGCGAATCGAGGACTTCGGGGGAAGCTGCCCGCCGGTAAAGCCATCAATATAAATCTGGCCGCCATTGGGGCCGGCAGAAGGTCCGGCGAGCGCCTGAAGTTCTGACTGCAACTCATCGGGATCGTCTGAAAGCGCGTCAAGGTCTTTGCCGGTGAGCACAACGCTGCTGCCATTACTATCCGGGCTGGTGCTCACCCGCGCGGAATCGCTCTGCACCTCAATATCTTCCTCTTTCACCACGATGGCCAGAGGGATATCTATGTCCTTTAGCTGGCCCGCGGCGATTTCTACTTCTTTGGTTGTGGGAGCAAAGCCTTTCGCCGTGACGCTGACGGTGTACTTGCCCGGAGCCAGATTTTTGACGTCATACGCGCCTGCGCCATCTGAGGTGGCAGACACCACAAGCCCGCTGGAATTCTTGAGTGTGATGCTGGCGCCGGGAATGACTGCGCCAGTGGCATCGACAATCTGTCCGCGCAGCCTGCCAGTCTGTGTCTGCGCCATGAGCGCAACAGAACACGCCAGAAACAAAAAAACAAAAGTCGAGATCCACACTGGGTTCCCGGACAGCCTGAATTTCATCAATCTCTCCTCAAAAGTCATCGTTGCTATCTCAGTTACTGCATGGCGGCTCATTGCGGGCCGCCACCTTCGCCCCCAGGTGCGCCAAGGTTCCATCCGGAAAACAGCGCCGCTGCGCTTGTGCCGTTTGGAGATGCTGTAAGAATCGGCTCAACGCCGCCCAGCAGCGTAATGGCCGTGACTTGATTGCCGGAAGTTCCCTGAGTCGCCACAATCATCACGGCGTCTTCTTTCTGCAAGTCAGCCAGCGTGATGCTGGGTATCCGGCTTAGCATCTGCTGAAAATCAGGCCCACCTGCAGGACGGAAACCTTGCGCACTGCCGCCTGGACCAGGCGTGGCAGGTGTTCCGCTGGCCGATCTTTGCCTGCCTGCGGGCACTCCGCCTTGCTCCGCTTGCGCTCCGCCTTTCAGGAAGAACGCCAAACGTTGCGCCATTTGCGGCGCAAGCTTGCGCAGCTGCGAATCAGAATTGAATTTAATGACGACGGATTTTTTCGCCAATATGTCTTTTACCGTAATGCTGTTATTGGCTGCGTCAATGGAGCTGATGGTCCCGGCAATGTTGCGGAATGTCCCCGAGATAACTTCTTCCGCCACAATTTCCTTGCCGTCTGGGCTGCGGGTCCCACGCGCGCGCAACTGGTCGCCAGTCTTGATCTGGTCAATCGTTCCTTTTTGCGCGTCGGCAAACTTCACAGACGCGGGTGAATAGCGCAGAAAGCTTGTGTCTTTTTGCGTTTTTACCAGCACACTTTGAGTTGGCGTAATTGAAACGGTGAAAGTTCCGCTCGCGGGATCGATCGCGCTCACAATTCCGCCTGTGCCGCGCTTCTGCCAATCTTCACGATCATGCTGCTGTTTCTGGGCTACGTCGGCCTGCTTCATTACGACTATCGTTGTGGCCTCAACCTCGCCATTTGCGCCCGAGCGCCCGCGCAACAGCATGCGGTCGCCAACCTGGATTTCAGCAAAAGTAATGGCCGGAGCATTCTTCAGGTCGGTCTGTCCCGCAGCAAGGCGAACAATGCGTGCTCCATCCGGCACAGAGACTGTGATTTCAGGGCCGGCATCGGTTTTGAGCACCAGGTTTTTTCCGCTGATTGACTTCACCGCGCCAACATTCTTGACGGCAGCGCCGGCGCTGGACTGCGGGTCCGCACTAGCTGGACGGTCCTGCGCTTTCATGGACGCGCCGAAAACCAGACCGACCAACGTGGCCAGTACAACCAATGAGCATCGCCAGTTCACCAGAAACTTGTCTTTACTCGTAACCAATCAGAATTCTCCCGTCTACTGAAGATTTGCAGGATTGTTTATCAGGACATCCCATCAAGATCGCCGCGAACAGCGCACGCTGGCCTTTGCTGTTCGTGTCCGATGTATCTCGATATCTATTATGAAAGATAGGTGCGGATAATCATCTCAAAAAGACATCCTCTTTATGTAAAAAGATAGCAAAAAGATTTGTTAAGTTGAGCCGGTTTGCGGGGCGTGAGCGCAGCGGGAGCCTCGCAGGCGAAATCCCGAGCGCAGCCGAGGGATCTGATCTGTTCCCTTCTTCTAGCCGCTTTGCGGGCGTGAGCCCAGCGGGAGCCCGCAGGCAAAATCCCGAACGCAGACGAGGGATCTGATCTGAGCACGCGCGATCCAAAATACGCCTATATCGACGCGAAAGATCTCGAGCTCCGCCGACGTAAGCGAAGCGTGAGCATCGGTGAAAAAATCTTTTTCTCCGGTCACCGAGCGCCCGAGCGGGTCGAATGTTTCGTGCCACGACGTGAATCAACTGTCCTTGCGGACATCATAGGCCAGTAACTCACGCCGACCAAGGACATGTACTTTGAAGTTGTTCTGCCTTCTCGCAGCTGCGTGTCTTACCAGAGTTAGCAACATTCCGGCCCATGAAGACATTGGTGGTCCGGATCGTGGCAAACAGATTCATCAATCAGGGTTAATCGGCTGAATCATTCCATCCGGGCCAAATGATCGTCCGTCCCCTTAAAACTACTGGAGACACCCATGAAAACGCGTGCAGTCAATCTAATTCTTGCCGTCATCCTGGTCCTTGGAACATCCTATTCAGCATTCGCCGCTGTCGCGGTACCAAATCCTCTCTCGCCTGCATCCGGCACAAATTTAACGTCACCATTGACGATCTCCTGGTCCGCCGTTACTGATCCCAGCGGGATTTTGGGTTATAACTGGCAGGTCAGCACCTCTTCTACCTTCCCCACAATCGCCCTGCAAAATTCGACGAACGTAGGGACTACGCAGGACACAGTCAGCGGCCTGCCAAACGGAACGTATTTCTGGCGAGTGCAGTCGGTAAGTGGCGCGTTTGTGAAGAGCGCATGGTCCGCGGCACGCAGTTTCAACATTACCGGCGCAGGCCCAGGACAGCCGGGAGCGCCGGCATTGTCGCCGACGAAAGCCTATTCCACTTTCCATCCACTGGAAGTTATGACGTTTAACTGGTCTCCCGTGACCGGAGCGGCGAGCTACGTGCTTCAGGTTTCAAAAGACCCAAGTTTTCCAACTACCACCACAAGCTCATTCAACAATATCCCCAACAACACTTATTCATTCTCCACACCCGATGAAGGAACGTACTCGGCGCGCGTCTATGCAGTCAGCACAAACGGCGTTGCAGGTCTGCCTTCAAACATCATCAACTACTCGGTCTTTTATAACAACCCGATCGGAGCAGCGCCAGCGCCGCTTTCGCCCGCTAATGGCGCATCGCTCACATTGCCGGTGCAGGTGGCATGGACAGACGTAGCGAATCCGCAGCCCAGCGGATACGAATTGCAGATCGCAAAAGATTCCGGTTTCCAGCAGATTGAAGAAGAGGCCCCGCAGTTGAATAATCCCAACCGGACCGAGCTCTCATTGACATCAGGCCAGAAATTCTGGCGCGTACGCTCGGCCCAGGGCGACTCTTCTCCGACGACGGCAGCCGTAACCGCATGGTCGGCGGCAGGATCGTTCACCATCAGCACCGCGCCACCGGCGCCCGCGTCACTGGCGCTTACTACGAATGCGTTTTACAGCGGCAACACTACCTGGGTGCAGATCCAGCTCAGCGGAGCAGCCCCGGGCGCAGGAGCGGTGATCAACCTCACCAGTTCAAATCCAGCCGCCGCTCCAGTACCGGCTTCCGTCAATATGCCCGGCAATACCGCATGGATGCAATTCCAGATCCAGGCTGGACAAGTCACTTCAATTACGCCAGTTACTCTAACGGCCGCGCTCAACTCAGGACAAGCAACCCTACAGTTCAACGTATTGCCGCCCTCGCTTAAATCGATCACGCTTACTCCAGCCAGCATCAGCGGTGGAGCGCAGGGTGGCGCAATCGCGATGCTCAACGGCCAGGCGCCTTCAGGCGGAGCAGTGGTGGACTTCTCCAGCGACTCTCCTTCAGCCATGCCACCAGCCTTGGCTACTATTCCGGCAGGCAGTTCGTCAGTTTCCATCTCGATTCCGACAAACCTGGTCTCGGCCAACACTCTGGCCAACATCAGCGCCGGCTGGAACGGCGCAAGCGTTCAATCACCGTTAACGATTACGCCGCAAGGCCAGCCTGCATCCATCGCGTTGAGCCCTGCTTCAGTGAGCGGGATTAGCAGCACCTTTGCCACCGTGACCATGGCAGCGCCTTCAGCTACTGACCAGATATTCCAGATCAGCAGCAGCAATGCCGCAGCATCACTGACTGCAACCTCAGTTACGGTCCCTGCAGGCAGCACGACTGGCGGGTTCTTCATCAACACTGCCGCGGTCAGCACGCAGACGCTGGCAAGCATCTCGGTTTCAGGCGGCGGCGTCACGCGCTCAGCCACTTTGACGTTGAATCCTGTGGTTGCTCCAACCAGCATGTCACTGGCCGTAACCGCCGGTGGCCGCAGCGGCGAGCAAGTGCTATCGAATCCAGCAGGTTTAAGCGTAGCGACCGGCACCACGGGCTCCGCGCAATTCGCTCCCGGAACGGCAGTAACGCTCAGTGTGACCAACGGACGCGATGCTATCTGGGGCGGCGCCTGTTCCAGCGGTGGCGCAAAGACCAGGACCTGTACGCTGACGTTGAACGCAAATTCGTCAGTGACAGCAAACGTGCAGTAAGACCGCACGACAAAAAAGAAAGCGCTCCTTGCCCCCGGCGAAACCCGGGGGCATTTTTTATTCGCAAGAACTGTCCGAAATTGGTTCTAACTGGCAACAGCGTGAACACGCAGGATGGTTAACGTTCTCTCCTTTTGCATTAGCGCCCTTGAGTCGCTTTGAGTTTGATGCCCTCAGCGGCTTTTTGCTTTGAAGCAAGTTCATGAATCATCTTGGTCACCAGCGCAGTCCAGCCCGTCTGATGGCTGGCGCCGACGCCTGCTCCGGTGTCGCCATTGAAGTATTCGTAAAACGGAACGTAGTCACGCCAGTGCGGGTCTGACTGGAACTTTTCATTCGCGCCAAACACCGCGCGGCGTCCCTGTGCGTCACGCTGAAAGGTCGAAACTAGGCGGCGGGTGATCTCGTCCGCCACTTCGTCCAGGTTCAGCATGCGTCCCGAGCCGGTGGGGCACTCTATGCGAAATGACTCGTGATAGTACTCATGGAAACGGCGCAGGGCCTGGATCAACAGGAAATTCACCGGGAACCATATTGGCCCGCGCCAGTTGGAGTTGCCGCCGAAAAGCCCTGTCGTGGATTCCCCCGGCTCATAGTCAACCTGGTGGTTGGCTCCGGCAACATCCAGCATGTAAGGATGCGATTTGTGATAGCGCGAGAGCGCGCGAATGCCGTGCGGCGACAAAAACTCATTCTCATCGAGCATGACCGTAAGGATGCGCTTGAGCTGCTCGCGGTCCGTAATAGAAAATAGCCTGCGCTGTTTGTGGCCCGCCGTTTCCATGCAGGCCATGTGCTCGGTAAGGTCTTTGCGGTTTTCAATAAACCATTCCAGCCGCATTTTGAAGCCCGGCATGGAATCAAGCAGTTCCGGCTCCATGATCTGCACGGCATAAAGCGGAATCAGGCCCACCATGGAGCGGACGCGCAGCGGTACCCGCGATCCATCGGGCAGATGCAGCACGTCATAAAAAAAGCCGTCCTTCTCGTTCCACAGGCAAAGGCCGCCATCCCCCAGGTGGTTCATCGCCCGCGCAATATAAATGAAGTGCTCCCAGAATTTGCTGGCGACGTCCTGGTATACGGCATCGCCCGCCGCCAGTTCCAGCGCGATGGCAAGCATATCGAGCGAATACATGGCCATCCAACTGGTGCCGTCAGACTGCTCAATATTTCCTCCGGTCGGCAAGATGGAGCTGCGATCAAACACCCCGATGTTATCCAGCCCCAGGAAGCCGCCTTGAAAGACGTTCATGCCTTCGGGATCTTTTCGATTCACCCACCAGGTAAAGTTCAACAGCAGCTTGTGAAAGACGCGCTCAAGAAATTGCGTGTCTCCTGTGCCGCCGTTCTTTGCTTTGTCGATGAGATAAACCTGATACGTGGCCCATGCGTGAACGGGAGGATTAACGTCGCCGAAAGCCCATTCATATGCCGGGATCTGCCCGTTGGGATGCATGTACCACTCGCGCAGCATGAGAACAAGCTGCTCTTTGGCATAGCTGGAATCGATCATTGCCAGCGAGACACAGTGGAATGCCAGGTCCCAGGCCGCGTACCAGGGATATTCCCATTTATCCGGCATGGAAATAATATCCGCGTTATAAATGTGTCCCCAGGCGTGGTTGCGGCCATTCTTGCGCTCCTTCGGCGGCGGCGGCTCCGCGGGATCTCCCATCAGCCAATCGCGGACAACATAGCGGTAATACTGCTTGGTCCACAGCAGTCCGGCAAACGCCTGCCGCATTACGTTACGTGTGTCATCGTTTGTGGCGGAAGGGATAACGGCGGCATAAAACGCGTCAGCTTCAGCCTTGCGCGCTACAAACGTGCTTTCAAATTCTTTGCCTAATGCGCCGGACGCGATCGGATCGGGGCGGTCCTTCCTAAGCCGCAGTTTGATGGAAACTTCGCCGCCCGGCGGGACGTTGAATTTGTATTGCACTGCGGTTTTGGTGCCTTTGAGTTCAGGATTCACCGCGGTGGTTTCACCGTTGATCATGTAGCGATGAAACGCATCCTTCACATAAGGCGAAGGA
>JBARNL010000951.1:0-1772 GCA_049802955.1 Candidatus Angelobacter sp. | reverse complement strand
GCAGATGCGCTGGCCACAGTTTCAGCAGTCGCCTTCAATGCGTTCGCATCAGTAAGCTCTATGGTTTGAGATTGGCTCCGCACCGCAATTGGCACCGTCCAACGGTAATGATGATCTGTGGTCGTATCTTCGGCATATACGGCGTAGCTGCCGGCGGCAAGTGAAAAAGTGGTATCGCCTTGCAAGGAAGTTGTGGAAGTAGCAACAGGCGGAGTAGCTTTCGCAGCGACCTGAAGCATGCTCGCGCGTTGTTCTTCGGCAGCTTTCGCACCGCTCTGGAACTCCGCGTCCGCCGAAGCTTGCTGTGAATCGTATTTGCCATTGATCTCGTCCTTAGCTCTTATGTATGCAAGCAGGGCTTGGTCAGTGTTCTTTCTGAGTGCCGCCTGGGATGAGTTCTCTAACTCTTTGTGTACTGCTGAAATGAAGTCGAAGGTTAGAGAGCCAAATTTCGTAAGGTCATCCCGGCCGAAATAGTTTTGTTTGCTGGCGGCGGCAGCCCACTCGTTCAAAAAACGGGCAACCGCAGCGTGCTGAGCATCTTCAGGCATGGTTGCTCCGGCTGCAAGATGAGCTTGAGAGCGTTCCTTCTGCTCAGCCTTTTGAACCTGACCTTGAAACTCTGGCACCTGTTCGTATTCACTGAGCGGTATCGCGAGCAAAGCAGTTCTCTTATCGTGGGAATACGGCGTCAGGCCTGCTCTAAACGTTTGGGGATCAAAGTCGCCGATCAACGCCGGATGTGTCATCCATTTTCGCAATTGGCTCGACAATTGGATCTTCTGGCCAAGCGTGTATGTGGCACATATCTCCGACTGATGCAAAATTGACTCGTAATCAGCACACTTCGGAACACCATCGAGAGCATCGAATCTGAAATTCGCCAGGAGGCTCTGCAGTTGTTGGTTGTAGCGGTCTTCCTGCTCTTTCAACTCGGCCCGCCTGCGATCCGTGATGTCCTTATATTTCGAATCCCGAACTTGCCGAAGCCCCTCTACGGCGGTCGTGTAGGCTGCTGTTGCGTTCCGCTCGGCATCCGCATATTTTTGCGGGAATACGCGTACCTCTACTCTGGGCAGATATCGCACCGTACCGCCCTGCTCCACGATCCCAGCTATAATTTTAACTTGGCTCTTGGCGAGAGCAGCATGAGGAGCAGCGCCCGTATGATTTGTTGCAGAGGTTCTGCCGGATTGAGCCAGTGACGTGACTGAGAATAGGCCTGTCAATAACACGATAATTATATGTCGCATGAAAATGTGCATTTTGTGCAGGCACTTCCTTTTAGGGATTGAAAATGCGTAAAAAAGGCATTGGATCTGGTTGGGTGTGTGTGGAATTATAAGCGAAACAGATTTCGATGCAAGCTTTTTAACTACAGATTTGAGAATGAAGCCTTCTGGGATATGACATCGCGGCTGCCAAGGTGCCCTAAAGTAGCTGGTTTCGGACGTCATATGCTGCGAGTAGAAATAGAACACAGGTGCCTAGCGCTGACGTCGAATACGTTTTTAGATCCATCAGCCCCTCACGGTGTGCGGCTAAGCTGCTCGTATGCCTCGTTGATTGTTTAGCCTTTCGGTTGCGATATCCCGCAGTTCCTTGGCCATGGTGTTGAGCCGATCTGGGTCCATTCTGAAACGCGTCATCGGTACGGAATGCCTCGCCGACACCCTTCGGGAGACTGTCTACTTCCTACCGGAAAGGCTGACGATCATCGCCTGATAAACTAGGCATGGCGGAAATGATGGAAGGATGCGGTCGGCCAACTC
>JBARNL010000950.1:0-2246 GCA_049802955.1 Candidatus Angelobacter sp. | reverse complement strand
CCATAACGGTCAGGGAAGTATCCAGGCGCTTGCAGCGAGCCAGTTCGCGATCCAAATGGATAAACAAGGAACGCGCATTTGGCAGTTCGGTTAAATAATCGGTGGTCGCTGAACTTTCCGCTTCCTGGAACGCAAGTGCGTTTTCCACGGATAGCGCAACTTTTGAGCTGATCGCCAACAAAATGCGCAGGTGGTCAGAAGTATATGCATCTGCGTCAGAGTGATAGAGCGTCAATACTCCAACCACTCCCTGCAGTCCTTCCAACGGAATTGAAATGGCCGAGCGCAGCGGGCTGGACCGGGTTGGATCGTGCAAGTACCCGTGTTCCAATGCGGGATTGCCATTCAGCATCGGCTTGCGGTTTTGAGCAACCCATCCCGATAAACCTTCTCCCAGTGGGATTCGTAACGCCGCGAATAGACGGAAGTTGTCACCGTTGACATATTCCGGAAGCAGCTCGTTGCCTCTTACAATGTATGTGGCAATTGCATCATAGGGCACCAGACGCTTTAGCCGTCCGCTCAGCACGGAAAGTGTTTCACTCAAGCTAAGCGAGTTGCCCAGGTCTTGCGTAAGCTCAAATAAGGCCTGTGCCTCCTGGCGCGCCGCGGCAATAGATGAAAGGAAAGCAGCCTGATTACCGGTATCATTGGCTTTGTCCACGGCGAACCCATTTGCTGGAGCCTTGCCTCTTTCCACCTTAACTTCAGTCGAAAGTTTCTGGCGCTCCGGCAGTTGCGCGTGCGAACGGACAATCGCTTCCAGCTCTTTGTAACTGGTTTTGAGCAGGTTCACGATCCTGGGATCGTAGGCCTTTCCCGCTTGATCAACCACCCATTGCATAGCATCGTCCAGAGGCAGCGCTTTGCGATACTGACGGTCCGTGGCCAAGGCATCAAGGCAATCTACGGCCGAAAGAATTCGCGCGCCAATAGGAATCTCTTCCCCTTTCAGCCCGTCAGGATAGCCGGTGCCGTCCCAGCGCTCATGGTGCGCGCGCACGATTGGGACCACCGGATATGGAAAGTGAACACGCTCCAATATCTCCGCGCCAACCACAGGATGGATCTTCATTTTTTCAAATTCTTCAGGTGTGAGGCGGCCCGGCTTGGAAATGATGTGCTCGGGAACAGCCAATTTGCCTATATCGTGGAGCAATGCCGCTGCGCGCAACGCTTCAACTTCGTCCGCGGGAAGATCAAGCCTCTTTGCCAGTTCCACCGCATACACGCGGACCCGTTCCAGATGGTCGTGCGTTGTCTGGTCTTTAGCTTCAATGGCCAGCGCCAGCGCTTCAATGGTACGCATGTGAAGTGCTGCCATCTCCGATACGTGATTTTTCTCATTCTCCAGCTTGCCCAAATAAAGACGGTATGAGCGATAGATCACAAACATGGCGGGCAAAGCGAGCAACGTCGGTTGCCAGCCCACTTTTTGCGTGAGCCATCCAAACATCGCAGCCAGCGCGCCACCGGCCAGATAATACGGCAGTGACCAGAAATAGCAATCAGTCCAGATCTTTTGCAGCTTTTTGTTTTCCGTAAAAGCGATGATCATGGCCACCGGGAGCGTATTGAAAAGAAAATAGACGGCGGCAGCGAGCATCAACAAAAACGCGGCATTGGGATGCAGCCGCGTGGACCACGGCCCGTGATAGGTAAAGTAAGCCGCTGCAATAGCGACCGCTGCACTGGAAATATTGAATAATACTTGTTCAATCCGTGGCCACCGCCGCCGGGTGAGCAAGCATTGCGCCAGGATTGCGGAACATCCCAGGATCAAGGTTTCCGTAAAGGTCAACTGGGCGATACCCAGCAGGATAAAAAGGAAGTTAACTGAAATCGTTCCCGTAATCTCGGGCAGTTCTACTTTCAGTCTTGAGGCCAGCAGAGCGGTCAGGAGATAGGCAATAAACTTGGGCAAGTCGTCAATCTTCCACGCAATTCCGCCATAGACTGCCGTAGCCAGTCCTGCCAGGCAAATTGCATAAAGGAATATTCGCGCTTGCTTTGACATGCCTGTTTCCGTCTCCATCAGGCTATGTAGGCAACTGCCGGGCCAAACACGCCATAAATGGTGTTTGCTGTTGTTAATTCAATGCTTTAGCGTTATGCCGCTTGAGGTGAACTCGGCTTTATGCCTTATATGCCTGCGACATTCGTGTCGCAGCCCCGGAGTCAACGGCGCACCAAAGTGTCACACGAACATTCCCAAAACGGGATTTGTGACAAGCGCAGTTTAGCTT
>JBARNL010000949.1:0-6861 GCA_049802955.1 Candidatus Angelobacter sp. | reverse complement strand
ACGACGACGACGATCCCGCAGATTACAAGCAAACGCTTCATAGAGAAATGCTATCAGAAAGCTCTTGTTATAGGTGTTATTGACACAACTGGTGGTTTGCCGGAGCATTGCTTATGCCAATCACTCGATTTCTGGCATTGCCGGCATTGATGGCGCTGGCGGCGTTGGGAATAGGACAAAGCGGATCAGCGACGAACTTAAGCGCGGCAATTGCTTTGCAGGCAGCGCCAGCTCAGACGCCAGTTCACCTGGAAAATGGATCTATCCTCTACGCCGAATTGACGAAAAATGTTGATGCCAATAAGGCCAAGATCGGCGATCCAGTAACCGCCGTGCTGGTTGCCGATGTCCTGGCGCATGGGAAAATCGTGGTTCGGCACGGTTCCAAGCTTATGGGGCATGTGACGGAAGTGCAGCTTCACAGCAAGGAAACGCCTGAGTCGCGGCTGGGAATCGTTTTCGATAAAGCGATTACCAAGGACAGCAGTGAAGTGCCGTTCCAGTCACTGCTGCTGGCAATTCGTCCGGGAGAGCGCCCTGTGGTGGATGCGCCTGGAAATCCTTCTGCAATAAGCAATTCCAGCAATGCGAGGATGCAGAATCAACATTACCCGTCACATCACGTTCCGCGCATCGACCGAACCATGGGTGATGAAATTAACCCACATAATCGAACGACGCCAGAAACCGGACCTACCGATATTGATGGGTTGAGCTTAAGCTCTGCGGCCAGCAGCGCTCCGGTGGTCGTCTCTACGCAGCGCACGGTAAAGCTGGAAAGCGGAGTGAAGATTGAATTGCGCGTTACCGGCCAGTAAAGCGATTTTATAGATTTCGTGAACTTTAGATATCGTGAACTTTAAAAAGCAAGCACAAGGTCCCTCCGTCCTACTGGCGCGCTGGCAAAAGCGCGCGCTCGCTTAACGGACCTCGGGATGACGAGCTATAAAAGAGTTAAAGTTAACAATAAAACTGCTCTGCAAAACTGCTCTGCCCGCTTTAGCTTCCGTAATTTTTCTTGAGGTAGTTCGTGATTTCAGTTTCCAGCTCCGCATAACCGGCGTGAACGGTGCTGCGCAGCGCCGACTCCACGCTCTGTCCTTCTCCCAGGCGCTGCAGCAGGCGGGCGAGATCGCTGAGGCCATAGGTTGCGCGGATGTACTCCACGGCAGCCAGACTTTCCGCATATGCGACCGAGGCTTCCGCAGAGCTGTAATCCTGGAACCCATCTTCCAGTTGATTGAGCGGAATCTGCCTGCCTGAAACGTACAGCGCAGCCAGCCGCGGGCCGATTGCTCCGGTCGTGGAACCCTGTTCCAGTTGCGCCACGCCTTCATTCAGCCAGACCGGCGCGCGGTTATGCGTGATCTGCGCGACAAAGGAATGCGTTAGCTCATGCCGCAGAACGCTGGCCATCTCCGGGGTTACGGCTTTGATTCCGGAAATTGGAATGCGGATCTTGCCGTCATTGAGCGCGGCGGTCCAGGCGGCGGCGTGCGTCACGTCAAAGAAAGCTTCGTCAGTATAAAGTGAAACGTAAATATTTTTAGGCGACGAGCCAAGGTCGTTGCTCAGATCGCGGTAGTCGGCTTCCAGCGCATCCAGCATTTGGGTGCGAAGCGCATCCGCGGTCTGCGAGCCTTCATAGCGCAAAGTAAAATGGCTGCTCTCCTGCTGGCGGAAGTCGGCTTCTCTGTTGGATTCGCGCTCGATGCGCTCCAGCAGATCGCGCGTTTTGTCGTCGGGCCGGAGCTGCAAAGATTTTTTCAGTGCCGCAATGGCTTCGCGGTTGTGGTCGTTCTTGTAATAGGCGTATCCAAGGAGCAAAAACGCGTCCGCCGACTGAGGGCTGACGCGCGCGGCCTGCTGCGCGCGAAGCAACGCTTCCGCGGGCTGGCCCAGCTTCAGCAAAATGGAAGCATAATTCTCCAGCAGGACGCCGTGATCCGGCAAAAAGACCAGCGCGGCCTGGAGATAATGCGCGGCAGCGGGATAGTTGAGCCGCTTTTCTTCAAAATTGGCGGCAATGGAATTGGCCGCGGCAGCGCGCAGAGAATCGCCTTCCTGCTCAATGACCTTGATCGCCGAGGCATCGATTGCGCCGTTGCGAACCACGCGCGAGACAAGGTCTCCTGAGCTGGCCATTTCTTCATGCGCCGGCGGAGCTTCCGTGCCGGCTGCTGCCACTTGCGATGGAGACGGCCCGTAAACCGGACCTTTTTCAATGCGCACGACAATCGATTTGGGGATGGTCATCGTGTTGTCTCCCAAGGTGTATTCCACACGGCCGTTGCGCTCCTGCGCGGAATCAGCCTGGATTCGATCGCCATTTTTCAACACAATTGTGTCCGCACGGGCGGCGGCGCACAGCAGGGCAAAGGCGCAAAATGTAATAATCGATTTCAAGTGAGAAAAGTCTAAGCGATTATGCCATGTCTATGAAGCAGGTCTTCATCTTAAGAGTAACGAAGGTACTAGTTCTGATATTTGCCCTGGGGAATATTCCCGCTTTGGGGCAGGCTGCTCCGGCGCAATCGAGCGGCGTGGCGCTTTACCGTGAGCTGCTGAACCCTTCTTTTGACGCCAAAGACGTTTACCAGATACGCGAAGTTTCCATCATGATGGAAGACCTGCACATTTCCATCAGCGATGGCACCATAGCGTTTGTGCGCGAAGTGAACGGCCATATCACCGGCGCTATCTTTGAGGGCGTTGGAGAAGTGCTGTTGGTGCCTCCTAATCGCGCCGAGCGGACGTCGCTGGCGCTGTTTACGGGATCAGCGGTGCTGGAACAGCGCTTCCAGTCAGCGTATCTGCGTTTTTCCGACGACAAAATAGTGGACGAATTGCGGAGCGGCCTGCGCGGCCACGCTGAAGACGCGCAGGAATTTATCGCTCGATGGCAACAACCCGCCCTGCTGCTGGCCCGTGGAGACGCCCTGCCGATCCTGCAGGCCATGACCAGCGCGTCGTTGCAGCCCGCTGCGAGTTTTCTGCACTTGCGCATCGGAGGAACTACAGCGGGAATCGTTGACATATTTTTCGATAGCAGCGCGGCTGAGCAGATCAGCGTAGCCCAAGCCAGCGTGCTCAACAATGTTTCTTACTTTGACATATGGACCGCCTTCCCCATGCGCTCGGCTCGGGAAGCCTCGGGCCAGGAAGATCCGGCGACGCGAGCCAACTTTGAGGTCTCTGACTACAAGCTGCACGTAAATGTGCAGCCGCCCACCGATCTAAGCGCCGAGGCCGAATTTACTCTCATTCCGCAGCACTCCGGCCAGCGGACACTGGTACTGGAGCTGTCGCGCTATCTCAGGCTTAGCGAGGTGCGGGTCAATGGCGCTCCGGCGGAGTTCATCCAAAATGAGGCGATTACCGGAAGCGATTTGTCGCGACGCGGCGACGACCTCGTCGGCGTTGTGATGCCTGCGCCGCTGGAAAAAGACCGTCCGGTAAAACTGCAGTTCAAATATTCCGGGCCGGTGATGTTCAATACCGGCGGCGACGTGATTTACGTAGGCGCGCGCGGCACATGGTACCCCAACGTTGGCCCCGCGTTCAGCAACTTCGATCTCACATTCGACTGCCCCAGTGACTGGCAAGTGGTGGGCACGGGCAAACTCGTTTCCAGCACAGTCAACGCCGGCAAGAGGACCACGCGCTTTGTCACCAGCAAACCTATCGGACGCGCCGGCTTCAATCTGGGCAAGTTCGTTGCCGCCACCGCCAAGTCCGGCGCGGTGGAAATCCATGCCTACGGTGCCAAAACCGTAGAGGAATCGCTGGCAGGCGCTGAGGCGCGCTTTGGGCAAAAGCCGGATCCCGCGCTTGAAACGCAGCAGATCGCCGACCAGGCGGCGAACACAATTCAATTTCTTTCGTCTGAGCTTGATCCTTTTCCTTATCTCAACCTGGAAATCACGCAGCTTCCAGGGATATTGAGCCAATCCTGGCCGGGGCTGATTTATCTTTCCAGCACGGCATTTCTTACTCCGGACGAGCGCCGCGCCCTGGGCGTTCGCGACCCTTACGTGGAACTGCTGCTCAGCCGCCTGATGCTGACGCATGAAACCGCGCACCAGTGGTGGGGCGACGCCGTGGATTGGGTCAGCTATCGCGACGAGTGGATTGTGGAAGCCTTGGCCAATTACAGCGCTCTTGTAATGCTGGAAAAGCAACATCCCGGCGACATGCGGACGGCGCTCACCTATTATCGCGGCGAACTGCTGCGTGAAACCCGCAACGGAATCATCGCGGAAGCAGGCCCGGTCACGCTGGGGCATCGGCTCACGTCGTCGAAGTTCCCTGATGCCTATGAGCGCGTGCTCTATGGCCGCGGCACATGGCTTATCCACATGCTGCGCACCATGCTGCGCGAGGCCGGAGGTGGTGACAGCGATGCGGTGTTTTTCTCGGCTTTGAAAGGCCTGCTGGCCGCCGCGCCCAACCATAAAATCTCCACGCTTGATCTGCAGCGCGCCTTTGAGCAGGTGATGCCGGCGCAACTGGGCTATGAAGGCCACAAATCGCTCGACTGGTTTTTTGATAGCTGGGTCAACGGCGATTCCATCCCACAATTTTCACTCGAAGACGTTCACATGACGCCCAGCGCCCACAAACTCAAGGTGACCGGGACAATTCTTGAAGACCATGCCGCCAAGGACATGGTAACCGCTGTCCCGCTTTACGCCGTTGATGCCGCCGGCAAATCGCGCTTTCTGGCCTTCGTCTTTGCCGATGACGTGAAAACCGAATTCACCGTGACCGCCCCAGCCAATACGAAACAGATTTTGCTGGACCCGGAAGAGACGTTGCTGAGGCGGTAGGGGTGATAGCCAACCGTTCTTAAGGGTTCAATTTTGGCAATACCGGCGATTTTGGCAATTCTGGCAATTCTTCCCTCCTTTGTGTTCCTTCGTGTCCTTTGTGGTTAGAGGTTTTGAATATTTCTCATCACCTTGCTCAGTTCCAGCACCTGCAAGTTCGGCGGACAGTCTTTCCAGTTGTGCCGCCAGCACACGATTAAATCGCATTTCTCGGGATCGTGCCGATGGTCTTTAAAGTTGCGGCTTTCGTATTCAAACTCAATCCTGAAGTGCTGCCATCGTCCTGGCTCCACTTCCATTTTGGCTTCGCAGTCGGGAAAGGCCGCTTGCATCGATTCGATCACAAAGCCCAACTGCCGGGACAGCATGCAAAATAGCGCCATCACTCCCATTTCGTTCACCGGCTCATACGCCAGCCCGCAGGGCCGTGTTGGAGGGCCAAGCATTGGCCGGTCTGGCAGCCGGCGTCGGGCAAAGCATGCGGCGGTAACCAGCGGAAAGGCGGAAGGCGCCAGTTCAGCCACAAAAATCGCCAGCATAGTCTCTGTCACGCATTTCTTGCCCCAGAGCGGCGGCGGAAGATGCAACGGCGGAAGCGGTGTTGCACCTGCCGAAGTCGCTTCAAATTGCTCCGTACCCAGCCCCGCGCCCAATCGGCGAATCATTCCGGCTGCCATTGGTTGGTTTGCGCTGGTTTCCCGTTGTGCCAGCTTTCGCGCTTCGAAGTTTCGTGCCTGGTACGCCGCCTTTGTCGCTTTGTGCCAGGCCAGCATCGCGGATTGGCCCTGCTGCGGTATCGGCCCCTTCCGTATCCTTTCCACCACATCCGTCCAGTCGCCCACCAGAGCGCCGGAAGCAAGAAACCGGGTGAATTCCTCGGAAACTCTTACCCACTTTTCAAACCGGCCTGTGTAGCAATCGGGCGAGTAGCTTCCAGCTTCCCTGTATTGGCCCCTTGTAGGTATTACGTCCAGCTTGCGCACCACCCTGCCCCAGTCCTCCAGCAGCGCGGCCGTTCCCACTTTCATTCCTTGATGGCTCGGCTCCAGTCCGGCGGCCCGCAGAGCATTGCCATACGTGCCAAAGCGCCCCGTTACCTGCCACACGCTGATGCCGCTCAGCGGCCCGAACTCACGGCTTGTGGACACGCGGCCCAGCCGGCCCGTTAGTTCCTGAATCGCCGCAATGATCTCTTCTTTGGTCCTGCCCGATTTTTTGCTTGTTGGTTTGGGAACTTGCATCACATCATCCTTGCAGGAAAGAAAACACACTTCTCCCCCGGTTTCGAATCTCCTTGGTTGAAAAAACGACAACAAAAGCGGTCTTAAGAAAGCAAAGAGTTAACCAAATGCCAGGACTTGCAGAAAAACAAAAGACTTAAGAACAGCAGGGTTCCAGGTGCTCCAAAACTAGCCCACTGACAACAGCCGGGTGAGCATTTTATAGCATGAATAAAATACGAATGCAAGCGATTTCTGCAAGCATCGTGATTCAGCCCCGCCATTCGATTTTGTTGTTCACTTTTGGCACTTTTGGCAGTCCTGGCAATTCTGGCAATCGCGCTTACGTCTGATAACAAGCGGCTATTCGTGCATTATTGAAAACCATCCCAGCCCCGGAACTCCCGTTGCCACTCCAGAAAACCAAAACGTTCCCGCCGCACCATGGCAGGTTTGTCTTGACATTTTGCGACCTACGAAATTGCTTGATTTCGGCTCGGCTGAATGCCGGCTGAAGCTCTGGGCCATATGACGGTCTGAGCGCCGTTAGGCGCGTCTGAGAATAGCCCGGTACGCCGAGCGCTCGGGCGGCTATGCCGCCCAAGCGCTCAAGTGCCGGGTAGCTGGACCCAAAACGCAGAGTCCCGTTAGGCAACGGGCAGTTTTTTGCTCAGGCTGTCGGTCCGCCGACAGATATCTCTAGAAAAACTTTTGCGGCGAAAGCAGAGCTATCTTCTGGCGGCCCTTCTTGAGCAGGCTGCCGACCCAGTGCAATACGCCTGTTTTGGGTGGCGCGTGAGGGGTGGTAACGG
>JBARNL010000948.1:0-3251 GCA_049802955.1 Candidatus Angelobacter sp. | reverse complement strand
CCATAACTCGCAAATGACGAACTAAATTGGACAATCTGGTCCTGGGCCTTGGGAGCAATCCCGTTCTTGGTCATGCCGTCGCGCAGTTTGGTCTCAATCTCCAACATCCGCTGTTGCGAACGCTTGTGGCTGAGCGCGCGTCGCAATTCCTCGGCTTCACCTCCCGTGAAATTGGCGCAGATCATCGCCATGCGTAAAAGCTGTTCTTGAAAAAGCGGTACGCCCAAAGTTCGCTTCAAGACCGGCTCCAGTGAGGGATGCGGATACGTGACTGGCTCTCTCCCCATCCGGCGCTTCAGGTACGGACTCGTCATTTGACCGGTAATCGGACCAGGACGGATCAAAGCGACCTGCGTAACCAGGTCATAAAACTTTTCTGGATGGTTTCGGGGAAGAGAGGCCATCTGTGCCCTGGACTCGATCTGAAACATTCCGATTGTGTCCGCCTTGCGGATCACCTCGTACACATCAGGGCAATCCTGCGGCAGATGGGCAAGGTCCACTTCTTCCCCGTAATGGTCCCGGATCAGGTTGATCGAATCTTTGAGCACGGCCATCATGCCCAGGCCCAGCAGATCGACTTTAATGATCCCCAGATCCGCGCAGTCATCTTTGTCCCACTGCACCACTACCCTGCCCGGCATCGTGGCCGGCTCCAGGGGAACCACGGAATCCAAAGCTCCCGCGCAGATCACCATGCCTCCGGAATGCTGGCTCAAGTGGCGAGGAAGATCCTGCACCTTCATGCAGAGATCAAGATACTTGGCGATGCGGGCCTGGTTAAGATCGAGTCCGGCGCCACGAAAATGATTCGGAAACGTATCAGTTGGCCCACGCCACTCCCAGCCGCCGACCATCTTCGAGAGACGGTCCAGCGTCTCGGTATCAAAGCCAAAGACCTTGCCGACCTCGCGCGCAGCCGAGCGCCCGCGGTAGGTATTGACGTTCGCTGTCATCGCCGCGCCGCGTTCTCCGTAACGCTTGTAGACATACTGGATCACCTTTTCCCGTTCGTCACCGCTGGGCAGGTCCATATCAATGTCCGGCCACTCGCCGCGCTCCTCACTGAGGAAGCGTTCAAACAGCAGTTCCATCCCGATGGGATCAACCGCGGTGATGCCCAATGAATAGCAAACAGCGCTGTTGGCGGCCGAGCCGCGTCCCTGCACCAGAATGCCGCTCTCACGGCAGAAACGCACAATGTCCCAGACAATCAGAAAATAGCCGGCAAGATCGAGCTTCTCGATCAAGCGCAACTCCTTTTCCAATTGCCGGCGCACACGCTCGCTCGGAGACTTGTACCGGTCTCTCGCGCCCTGCTCCGTCAGGGCGCGAAGGTATTCGCTCTGACTGCCTCCGTCTGGAACCGGATACTTTGGAAACTCGTAGCCGAGTTTCTGCAGCGAGAATTCCAGGCGGGAAGAAAGCTCGACGGTATTAGCAACAGCTTCCGGCACGTCCGCAAACAGCCGTCTCATCTGCTCTGGCGTCTTGACGTAACGCTCCGCGTTCCGGCATAGCAGACGCCCGGCGGTCTCTAGCTTTCTCTTGTTGCGAATGCAGGTGAACACGTCCAGCACTTCGCGCTCATCCGGAGTGGCATGGGAAACGCCATTGGTGGCCAGAATCGGGAGCCTCTGTTCGCGCGCGAGTTCCATGGCGGCACGGTTGCGCCGCTCCTGCTCGCGCTGCGAATGACGCTGGAGTTCGATCTAGACCCCAGTCGTTCCAAAGATGCCCCGGAGCCGCGTCAACAATTGTCTGGCGGCAGGCGCTCCCCCGCTGCGCAGCACGTGGGCCAACGGTCCTTGTTCATCTCCCGTCAGACAGATCAAACCCTCCGCATATTCCTCAAGTTCGCCCATCGTCGCCGAGCTGGGCGCGTTCTTGGGAGATCGCAATTTCGTCTTCGTTAGTAGTCTGCAAAGATTCTGATAGCCGGTTCTGGACGTGCACAGCACCGGGAAATACGAGATGCCGAATGCGTCAGCGACTGCAATTTCTGCTCCTACGTGTGCACGAATGCCATTCTTCCCGGCCGCCATGTGGAAGCGTGGCGAGCCGTAGACTCCGTTGCGGTCGAGCACCGCCATCGCTGGAATGTCCCTGGCGGCGCAGACGCTGGCCAGAGTCTCCGGAAGCGAGGCTCCCTCCAAAAAGGAAAACGCGGAACGGGCATGCAACTCCACATATGCCATGGTCAGTCGTACATCCCTTCGACGAACCAGTGTCCTGAAATCGAGTCACGAAAGATCCTGTAGAGTCCGGCCACGGTCTTGCCGTCAAGCGCGACATCCCATTCCTCACGGCCCCAATGATCTCCACCTTTCCACCAGTGACCGCTGCTACGCCATGGACCTGCCGCGATCAGCACCGTGGCCTTCTCGCCATTGAAAATGGCCGCAGTGGGAATCTCGTTCTTTATCTCGACTTTTGCGCTCAATGGAGGACGGAACATCCTGAGAGCCAGCAGTGGCGAAGGCAGGCATTCGCGAACTGGAACTGCGCCTACAGACCGAAAAGGCTGCACCTGAAAATCGTCGGGATCGTGAGAGTCCGCAACTTCAGGAGTGCCAACACGCGGCCGGCCTTCAGCATCGGTCTCACCGACAACTGCTTTCAGGCGAGCGAGGGCGATCTCCAATTGCCCCGGCTCGGGGGCCAATGGTTCGAACAAACCGGTTTGGGTGTGCCGAAGCTTGGCCGGCTCAGTAACCAGCGTGATCCTCTTTACGGGTGCGTGTGGCGGGTGCGCTCCCAAATCCAGTTGCAGCAGTTTCAGCAGCAGCTTGGAATCCTGAGTGGGGACAGGAAGTTTCAGCTTCCGCTCATACTTCTCAATCCTGGTGCCGCCATTACTTCCTTTCAATTGCCGATCGTGATGGACCTCCAGGTCCAGTGTCACCACCACAACATCAGTGGCCAGGCTTCTTGCCCGCAATCGTGCGGTCGCCTGTTCCAGCAAACGATTTAGAACAAATGCCAAAGGTTCGAGCAGGTCGATTGCTTCCTCAAGCTCTGTGCACTCCCGAATACAGAGCGGCGGCTCACATGGAATGATCGCGCGCTGCACTGCGCCTCGCGCCAGCTTTTGCAGCCTGAGCCCCTCCTGGCCCAATCTCTCGACCAATGAAATCGGTGGCAGTATCGCCAGAGACCCAAAGTCACGAATGCCCCAACTATCCAGCACATCCAGGATGCTTGCGTCGGGACTAAGGACTTCGATCGGCAGAGACGCCAGACGCACAGAT
>JBARNL010000947.1:0-3335 GCA_049802955.1 Candidatus Angelobacter sp. | reverse complement strand
ACTCAGCATCGCAAACAGCTCTGGCCAAGTATGTCCCCCAACAGTGCGTTCTCGTGTGTATTTCGTGCGTCTTATCATTTCTTTGATCTCGGCGGAAATGTTGGGGTTCGAAAGCAACTCATCCAAGAGATTGACCGATGTCGCGAAGTGTTCATGGGAGATGGCATCAAGTACGATCGACCCCAATATATAGTCGAGGTTAAGAATGAAACCGACAAGAGTTCGCTGCTCCTCTTTGTTCAGGACTCGCGCCAAGGCTCTTGCCGGTGACCGAAAGCGGTATGACAAGGTGCGCTTCGACTGTATGCCCAGTTGACGCACACCGTCGGAGAACAGAATTCTCCTAAAGAAATCAAGACCGGCGGCAGGGCTTTCGGTCCGGATCTCATCCAAGACGTAGCCGAGTTGTCCGGCTAAACGTGAATCCGTTGGATGTCGGAGCACGAATTCAAGAATCTCAGGTCCATATTGAACGGCATCGGCCCGCGAGCGCGAGACGGCCGAAATCAATGCAGAGCACGAATTCACCCGGACAGCAGTGCCCTCGGATTCAGTCAAGGGACCAAGTTTGTTGATAAAAGGGCGAATGTTCTGCGTTGATTTGGCAGCAGTAAGCGCCATGAGGAGCAAAAGACCAGAACGGCATACTTCATCTTCTTCTCTGTCGAAAATCAGGAACAACTCGGGCAATCTAGGAGACTCTGCGAGTTCCAAGTGCAACATCTGCTGCCACAGAGTGACGCCTGCGCGGCGAACCTTTCCTAAAGGAGAGGCCATGAGGCTGCGACGGAGCTCTCGAAAATTCTCGACAAAATGCTGTAATAACTGTGGGTGGGCCTCAGCTATGCCGGGCAGAATGTCAGAAATCCCCGAAGTCTGTTGAATAAGAAAAGTAAGGATTAGAAACTGTTCCGCAATCCTGCGTTCCGACTTCACAAAGAGGCCGATCCTGGTCCGAGTGAGGGAGAGCAGTTCGTTGTATTTTGCTGGTTGTCTCTTGGCTTCCTCCAAGGCTTCGAGCGCTGCTGGATGTTTTGCGATGTACCCTTCGGGCAGAAGCTCGCCCAGTTCTTTGGAGCTCGACCATATTTGCGGCGAGTTCGCAACTTCCGCACTGAACATCTCCCCAAACAGACTGGGGCTCAGGATGGTTTGGTGCATCATTCGTCGAATACGTGATGCTAAGTCACAGTCCTTGGTGGGGCTAGTGTCAAGCAGCATAGAAACCAGCCTCTTCCGGACAAAAGCAGAAGCAGGGGCGATTGGCCGAGCCCCGTCCGGTTCCATGTTTCCGATCATTAACCGTTTGAGCAGCACCGACACCCACATTCCGCGACGTATCGCGACGGTCTCTTGGAAAATCGAGGTAAAGAACTCCTCGCAATCTGACGTATCGGTCGTCATTACCAGTTCGGCTAGGCCTTCCAGTTTGGCTGCGAAACGTAACGTATCTAGAGTCGCGCGGATATCTAGCACTATGCGCTCCACCGGCGTTCCGCAACTCTGCCACTCCAGGAACCAGAGATGACCGTAGGCGCGCGCCAGTTCGACAAAATCTCGCACACGTTCACCGTGCCATGAGGGACTTTGAGCATCAAAGCGTGTTCCAAGGTCTTTCACTCTGAGAAAGCTGGCGCACTCTGCTACAGCAACAAGTATCTTAGCCGGCGCATCAGTCCCGTTAGTCCGACGGAAGATGCCGTTGAACAAAGCAATGAACTGCTGCAAGCTCCAAGTCGGGAAGGCTCGAGCCAATACCATGAGCACTCGCGCTAGCTTCCGTTCGGCTACATTGTTGGCTTTGCTTTGAAGCACAAAAAACAACACTTGGTGTGTGTCCAAGAAATTCTTAACGGCCTCGGGCTTGCGAAACGCCAAGCGCTCCAACAGCAATAGCGTGTACTCCTGTTCTGGCCAACTGCCCCGTCGCCAAATCACTTCCATTTCATAGAAGAGAGCCTCGAATCTCGATTGTGAGACGTTAGGAGCCAGGTGCAGAAAATGATCGACGAGCGGATTCGGTGCGGACGCCAAGAGTTTAGCCATTTGGCTCGCTGCATCCTCAGTCACTTTGCGGCTATGGCAATACACATAGATTCCAGAGGTTCTTGCGGTCATGGATTCATTTGCAAGCAACGAAGATAGGGCTTTTCCCGCCGTCTCTCGCACGGGCCCCGGAATACTTTCTGCTAGAAGGAGCGCCTGCTCATAGACAGGAGCACAAAATAGATCCGACCAGGTTCCGGACATACGCGACTCCAGCATGCCAATCCCCGTTTCGCCAAAGAACCGCACCATTCCCCTGGCTGCGCCATGCTCGAAGAACGTCTGATGAAAGAAGCTCACTGTCTCTGATTCGGATCTTCTAAGCACACCACGCGAAATCAACGCTTCGATCTCGTTATGGGATATCTGGTTCTGTTCGGCCGCATTCCGCGCCAACGTTTCATCAAGTTCAGGAGTGCCCTCCGAAAGCATCGTTAATGCAATGACACAACAGGCGGCATCCAAATTCTCCGAGCTGTGCAAGAGACTTCCGGCGCGCAGATCCTTCTTCACGCGAGAGTTCCAGTACTCTTCGTAGAGCCGAAAGGCATGTATCTCGTTCGGTATGCTGTCAGGCGCATAGATCAAAAACAACATGCGCAGCATCAGGGGGCTTGCGCAGACTTCTCTCAGGGGTAGCCCCCCGGCCACGGCTTCCTGGATCTCATGCAAGTGCGTCGCCGCTTCGTCGTCCAGAGCATTGCCGTAGAAACGGTGGACGTGCTTTTCCACAGCAGCCAACAACTCCTGCTGATCATATGCCCCCAAGAGAATGGGTTTCATTTCAAGCGGCCGCAACAGTTTAGCTTCCTGATGTCGGCAGGTAACAACAGCCCAGCAGCCCTGATCAGTGATCGTTCTCAGAAAGTCCAAGATGAAATCGCGGTCACCCTCCTCATGAAGGAGCAGGTCGGCCGTGTCCAGCAGAAGCACAGGCCTCCGTCCCTCCGTAAGAATTGCCCTAATGGCCAAGGAGAATCGGGCGCGGTCGAAACCTAAGTTTGAATCGCCATGTGTCGCTCCATCACCTGAGCGAAACCGCCGTGACAAAAGCGCCGACTTGAGGATCCATGGCTCCCACTCGCTTCTTGCCAGAGTTTCATAGAGATGCCAAAGGAGGCTTGTCTTGCCGCATCCGGCTTCACCGACAATGAGTACCATTTTGGTTGAGGCAGATTGCGCCTCTTGCGAGATGTGAGCGACAATTTCTGATTCCACCGTCCGACTGACATACAGATTTTGTTCCAGCTTTAAAACTTCTCGGTTCCTGCCAAACGACAGATCAATGA
>JBARNL010000946.1:0-8837 GCA_049802955.1 Candidatus Angelobacter sp. | reverse complement strand
CCGTTAGCGAGCGCGCGCCGTCATCAGCGCGCGAGTAGGCCGGAGGGACCTTTTGTTTTAGATCCCCATTTTCCAATTTTGCGGGCCGATACAGTTTCCTCGGCAGATCTCCTTCGTGTCCTTTGTGGTTAGTGGGTAGTTTTTGATCAGCGTCCATCTGCTTAAATCTGCGGCAAATAGGTTTGCATCAGCCCTTTCAGCGCAATCACCTCCACCGGACAATCCGGCCAATTGTGCTCCCAGCACAGAATCAAATCGCACCCTGCCGGATCGTGAAGATGCTGCAGAAAATTCCGGCTCATAAATTCAACCTCTACCCTCACCCTTTGCCACCGTCCCGGAGCCACCTCGCGGAACGCCTCCACGTCCGGATACTGCGTGCCAATCCACGTCACAATAAAGCCCAATTTCTCTGCCATCGCGCCAAACAGAAACACCACGCCCATTTCGTTCACCGGGGCAAAGCCCAGCGCGGATCGCAGGAATGGCTCACCATAAACCGGGCGGTCATTCAGGATTTTTGGGCCTGAATTCCACCCCTTCCATGGGCCTGGAGTTCCACCCCCGCCCGTCTCGCGCACCCGATGCCGTCTCGTGATCTCCAGCACATCGGCCCATTGCTCTCCCAGCCCGTTTTTCTCCGCATACTGCAACAGCCCTCCCGGGACATGTTGCCATGAGCCAAACCTGTTGCGCAGCGGTCCACAACTGTGCTGGCTGCGCAGCTGATACTCCGCAATGCTCGGCACCTCCCCGCATTCCCGCACAATTCCTGCCCATTCCTTAAATAGCTCTTCCATGCTCAGCATGAATCCTGAGCCTTGGCCATCGAATCCGCAGGCGCGCAGGGCTTTCGTGTAGTTGCCAAACTGCATCGCAAAAACCCTCCTGCTGATCCCTCTTTCTCGTTGCATCTCTGCCTGGCTCGGGACATGCCCCAGCTTCGCGGCGCACGCCTTTATGGCGGCGATGATTTCCTCCTTGGTGAATTTGGTGGTGGCGTTTTGATTGCCTGTATTCTGGCTGATGGCGTTCTGGCTGACGGCGTTCTGGCTGACGGCGTTCTGGCTGGTAGGGTCTTGGCCAATGGTGTTTTGGCGGATGGTCTGTTCGACGGTAGGGCTTTGGCTGGTAAGGTTTTGGCTATTCACGTTGTTCACGATCTTCTCCTGGCGGTTTCAAACTTTCCTTGTCCCGATATCCTTTGCGTTCTTAGCGCCCTTTGCGGTAAATCCCCGTTGTTCCTGATCCGCGCTCATCAGCGAAAATCTGCGGCAAATGGTTCTTTGATTCGTGTCCGTTCGCATTAATTCGCGGCTAAGTCTTTGGCATTCCGATCCACGGCGATGTCGGCGATTCCGCGCGATGTCGGCGATTTCCTTAACTCATTGATTCGGCTGGCAATATCGGGATCCACGGTTTCACCTGTCAGTCGTGCAAGCTGTTCCACAACCGGCCCCCAGTGTGAAATTTGGTCTCTGATCTCGATCTCCTGCCGCAGCAGCTCCCGCAGCTTATCCCGAGCCGAATCATACATTTTTGACGCAGTTTCATCTGCCATAGAAAACTTATACAAAACTATTCATGTGTTGTCAACAATAATTTCATTTTAATTCACATCTTCAGCCTACTGCTAGATAAAGATCGGCTCTGCAACACTTGGGTGTGAAATGTCCCAAATTGCGCAAACTACGCAAAGGACGAAAGTTCCGCAGAACGCGATCGTTTTTTCCTTTCCTGAGGCTATCGTGTAGCTGACTCGGCACGGCAATGTTGGATCTCTCCGATGCAGGCTGCTGGGGGAACGAAACGGCCTTTATTTCAGGGAATTTGACGAAAAAAAATATTTGGTGCTATTGAAACAGGCAGGGCGGCAAAACGTAGCTAACGTACCCTTAGCGTGCAAATTCGAACGAAGGATGGCAACATAAGCCAGCTTTTAAAGATTTTCGCAATAGCCGATGGATCACGTTTTCAAAGGTTCAGAGAAGCAATGAACACACCTACTCAAGCCCAGGAACTCAGGATGTTAGAGGTCAAGCAGCGTCTCAAAATGAAATTGATTCTTTTCTATTTCATACTCACGGTATCCGCTGTTGCTTTCATTCTACTAATCGTTTCGGTTTTCTTGATCCAAGCAGCGCCATGGGTAAAACTCGCGTTCTTGCTCTTCAATGGCGGGTCCATAAGGGCACTTCATCTTCATCTCTTTCCTAAAGCCCAATAGATCTGATGTATAGCACAAATTATAACAGTTGCTATATCCAAAGATCAGGTGTATGTTTTGTGAGATGCTGGATCCAACCGCAATTCGCAAAAAGCTCGGCCTGACCCAGGAACAAATGGCACGAATCTTGAGTGTCTCCTTCGCGAGTGTCAATAGATGGGAAGGCGGGCATTCAAGTCCAACAGGGCCCAATCGCGATTTGTACTTAGCGCTAGATGCAGCACTCAAAGCAGGCAATACCCCGGAAACCATTAACAAAGCTGCGAACGCAGAGCGAGGCGCATTTCTGTACGCGTTGTTTCGGATGGCATACGCAGGAGCAAGGAGGTCTGGATGAGTTCTCCAATTCCGATTGTGAATCTTAGGCCCTTGAATTCAGGCGGCAATGGTGATGTTTATATTGGTCAGCGTAGGGACAACGGCCAGCAACTCGCTGTCAAGATTTTGCGCGAATCTCAAGATCCCCATGCAAGGAAGAGCTTTGCGCGTGAAATTCGCATATTGGCACAAAAACTGAATGGACTTGTGCCGCTCCTCAGTTACTGTATGGACGGAGAACGCCCTTATTATGTAATGCCATATTTTTGTGCGTGGACCGCTAACGCGATATGCCGGTAAGCTGCCTCCGGGGAATCTCAATGCTGTTGCCAAGTCATTGGCAACTACCTTGGCTGGTATGCACGCTCGGAATATCAACCACGGAGATATAAAGCCGGATAACATTCTCGTGTCAAATGACGGCAACTTGCAGGTCGGGGATCCGTTGGGAAATGGGTTTGGCTGCACAGTTTTGTTCTCGCAAAACCACGGTGGCACTCCAGGTTATTGGGCTCCCGAGGTGAAGGCTGGCGGCTCTATCTCAAATGCTGGGGATGTGTTTTCATATGCTGCCACGCTCTATCATCTGCTCACCGGGTTAAAACCGCAGGACGGACAGCGATTCGATCAGCTCTCTCAGTGGTACCCAAACCTTGCAAAAATTTGCGAAATTATCTCCGCGTGTACCCAACACGATCCGGCTGCCAGACCCAACATGGACGAAGTCATCAGAATGCTAAACGGAGCAACATGGTCCGACATTCAGGTCTCCCGAAAACAAGTCCAGGGCCTGCTCAAGTTCGCAGCCGTTGTCGGCGGCATAGCATTGTTTTTGCGGGCCTTCGGAAAATAGGTCTGCCACCGAAGCTCCAGTCCCGCTTCAGCGGGACGACCTGATAATAGCCCGGTATGTTTCCGAGGCGCGCAACGCGCGCTGAGGAATAAATGCCGGGTACACAAAGAAAAATCCCTTCCTCACGCCGTAGGCCGGCGCGCAGCGGCAGCGGAGCGCCACATAAATTCAACAGATTTGGATATTCCGTCGACGGTGCATTTGTACAATTGAGGGCTATGAGTGATTTCGCGAATCCTGAATTCCACCGTGCTGTTCTCGAGCTTTATCAAGCCCTTCTGAAGGGCTTCGCAGAACGCGGAGTGAAATTTGAGGAAATGGCTCAATACTCTTACCGGTTCTTACAAGGAGATGATTCGGAGACCGTCGTCCAACGGGGAAAAATCCTGAGCGCGGCGTTTGGCACAGGATTAAAAGCCGAAGTGGAAGCCGCAGTAGAAGCATATCTTTCTGATATTTATGGCCTAGATCTTAAATCCAGCGTTTGCCATCTTGTGGACGACTTCCTGGCTTATGTCGTCCCTCGTACTTTGGCACTCCCGGATGGTGAGGAGTACTTCGACAGATCTTATCGACATTTTGAATCAAGCATTTTTGGAAAATCGTTTACTGTAACGGTTTTTCTGGTCTTGTCTAACATCTGGGACCATTCTGCCTCTGCAATGCTGCCAGCAGGCTTTCGATTTCATTGGGCCGCCAAGGATACATTGCGTGATGATCGCTTTTCACGGGAGAGAAGAGTTCCGTTTTTCGAAGTAAAAAACACTGCCCACCCGATTGGCCTGGGACGCAGCATTAGCGATCAGGGGTCTTATTTCCTTTTGGAATATACAACTCAACTGCCCAAAAACAAGACCTCTGTTGAGGCTGCCTACCACCTCCGCGATGATGTGTCGCGTAAATTTGTATTCGCTTCCCGCCTAGTGACGTACTCTGCCGTGTATGCAGATTATCGCGGTTTTCGGATGCCCGGCCACCTTGCAAGCCACTCCTTCAATTGCATGAACTTCCCAGACGAGCCCCTCCCTCATGGCCGTGGTTCCGAGCTAGATCAATCCACAAGTTTTTGGTTAACTCGGATACTCTCAAAGCTTATGGCGCAGCCTTTTGAGAATGTAGCAGTTATCGCCCAAAAGATTGACGATGCTCTGCGGCGGCACCGCACAGCCACTCTCGATCAAGCCTCAGCTAGGCTTAGCGTCGCAGTTGACCAATTGCTAGATTATTTTCAAATTCTCGAATCGGTCGTTCCAGCTGAAGGGAGTCAATATATAGCCCTTTATGCTGCGAGGCTGCTTCGCGCCGCAGGCCACAGTGCTGCGCCTGGTAAAGCACTAGAGACATTTAATTTTTTTAAAGACATGCACAAAATACGGAATGACGTCGTGCATGGCAGAATTAACCAAGTCCTTGGAGGTAAGTCGGGGAAAAACCTTAACATTGATGCCTTTAGGCATGCTATTCACACGCTCGCTGCTCTTTATGTGATGAATGGCCCATTACGTGATCAAGCTACCCAACTTTTGTTGGGAGAACCCGTAAAGCTGAACCACATGTATACAGATGATCACACTGAGTTTACGAGAGAAAGCAGAGCGTCGTGGGAACGGAAAAAGACCGAATTCTTTTGGTGACAATTCCTCCATTCGACACAATCAGAGTGGAGTAAGAGACTTAAATAGGGTTTGTCTGAGTCCGTCCGAGAGATCCGTCCTTCCTCACTGCCATAGGCCGCGCGCAGCACCAGCGAAGCGCCAACTCTAAGAACTATGACCGCTACACTGCAGCACGCCCAAATACTTGTTCCATGGACCAACCGCATCTCGATACTGGTGGGCCATCACGCGGGATAGCTGATGCACGTGAGTGAGGTCGTGAACGGCCCAGGTCGCCAGAAGTTGTTGGAGCGTCACCGCTCCCAGCGCCGGATGCCGTCCTCGCCGGCTCAAATCTTCAGGCTGTAAATTCAGCGCCTGCAGCGCAGATAGATTTTCCCTTCGCAGGTGGGCGAAATCGTCCAGGAGCTGCTCCAGTGACTTGTTCTGACTCTCTTTGGACTGGGCAAAGCGGTCAAACGGATCAAAGGGACGCGCTTCGCCGCTTTCCAGAATGATGCGCGCACGCGTCATCCAGTCGGTGCGCTCCCCAACGATCAGGTGGCCCACAATATCGAATGCGCTCCAGGTATCTTTGCCTTCGTTGCTGCGCACCCAGCTTTCGGGCAGCCCGCGCAGCAGCGCATCCAGGGTTGCGGGAGTCCGCGTGAGAACTGCGATAGTCTCGTCCAGGTTGAATTCAGTTACGGTTGCCATGCTAAATAGATGTCAGCCGCGCGTTGGGGACTCAAGCGATATTGATCGCCAATAATTTAAGAGCCAAAATTAAGAGCTTACCGGCGATAGCGACCTCTCGCTCAAAGTTCCAGAAGCGCTTGGTTCGACGAAGAAAATTACAGCACTATCTCCATTCCTTCAGACGCGGCCCTTACTTTAGGATAGTGCTCGCGCGCCTGCTTTACGACCGAGTCAATGCAGGAGTCGGAATGATCTGGGTCATGGTGGAAGAGAATGAGTTCTTTAGCGCCGCTTTCCATTACCACGTTGATAGCTTCGCGCCAGTGGCTGTGTCCCCAACCTTGTTTGCGCGCGGCGTATTCTTCAGGAAGATATTGCGCGTCGTAAATGAGCAGGTCAGCGCCTTCAGCCAGCTTGCGGACGCTTTTATCAAACACGGGATCGCCAGGCTCATTGTCAGTGGCGTAAACAATGACTTTGCCCTGTGTTTCCATGCGGAAGCCCAGGCAGCCCTGCGGATGGTTGAGCCACATGGATTGCACAGTGCAGCCTTCAAGCTGAGTGCGGCCTTCGTCGATGGTGCAGAATTGGCGGTGCGCGGCCATGTCACTCATGTTGACAGGAAAATATGGCTCGGCCATCTGCTCTTCCAAAGCCTGTTGCAGCCCGCGCGTGCGGCTGGAAGAGTGAAAGACGAAAGAGCTCTCGCGGTCATTATAAAGCGGCGAGAAAAACGGGATGCCCTGGATGTGGTCCCAGTGAAAGTGCGAAAGAAAAATGTGCGCGTTGATGTGGTGGCCGTTCTTTCCGTCTCCAGCGCGCTCCTGGGAAAGCTGCTTGCCCAGGTTGCGGAATCCGGTGCCGCAATCAAAAACGTAGATGTGCCCATTTACGCGGACTTCAACACAGGAGGTATTGCCGCCGTAACGCAGGTTTTCCGATTGAGGCGTTGGCGTTGAGCCGCGTACTCCCCAGAATCTGACTAGCATTCGTCTTCACCTGTGGCGCCTTCGTTTCATTCGGCGCCTCTTCTGCCGTTGATTCGGTCTCCGCGCAGCTCCAAGGGGGCACATCAAGCTCGCGAGAGAAATACTTCTGCTTTCTTATATTTGACGCAAAGTATAGACCAATTAGGATGCTTGAAACCACTGCGTTTGGCCCGCTGGCATAATCAAATGTGTACTTTGGGCGTATAAGAAGGACAATGTACGTTCGTGCTGCACAGCTTAATCAGAATTTAAGAATCGATTAAGATAGGCCTCCTGATGTTATTTCCCGATTACAACGAGTTTTCCCGGCTGGCCTGCACGGCAACGCTGGTTCCCGTGGCCAAGACCGTTGCCGCCGACTTGCGCACCCCGGTCTCTGCCTTTCTGAGCGTGGCCGCCGCCGAGCCAAACGCATTTCTGCTGGAGTCCGTTGAAGGCGGCGAAAAAATTGGCCGATACACGTTTCTGGGAGCGCGGCCTTACATGATTCTGCGCGCGCGCGGACGCCAGATTACCATTGAGCGCCATGGCAAAAAGACGCAGCAGGAAGGCAATGCTTTTAAAATCCTGGATGGCCTCTTGCGCGAGCATACTCCCGCAGCCGTTCCCGGACTTCCGCCTTTTACCGCCGGCGCCGTCGGATTTTTCGCCCATGACGCAGTCCGGCAAATCGAAAAGCTCCCTGTTATAGCTAAAGATGACCTGCAAATACCCGACTGCAACCTGATGTTCTTTGACCGGCTGCTGGCCTTTGACCACGTGCGGCATGAAATTTTTATCATCGCCACCGCCGATGTGCGCCGCCACTCTCCCAAGCAGGCGTATGCGCAGGCCGTGCGCGACATCGCCAAGATAGAAAAGCAATTGTCTGCGCCGCTGCCGGCAAAATACTTGCGCGCGCCCAAGCCAAAAACGGGCAAGGTGAAGGTTGCGGTGTCTGTGAGTAAGAAGCATTTCATCCGCACCGTGGAAAAAATCAAGCAATACATCATGGCCGGCGACGTCTTCCAGGCCGTCCCATCTTTGCGGCTTGAGCTTCAGCCCGGCGTTGAGCCGCTGAATATCTATCGCGCGCTGCGGCGTGTGAATCCTTCGCCATACATGTATTTCCTGCGCATGCAGGGCTTGCAAAGTGAAGCGTTGCAAAGTGAAGCGTTGCAAAGTGAAGCGTTGCAAAGTGAAGACATGACCGTGCTGGGCTCATCGCCGGAAATGCTGGTGCGCGTTACCGGACGCAAACTTGAGTACCGCCCCATTGCGGGCACGCGCAAACGCGGCCGTGACGAAGCCGAAGACCGCCGCCTGGAAGAAGAACTGCGCCACGACGAAAAAGAGCGCGCAGAACACGTCATGCTCGTCGATCTCGGCCGCAATGACGTTGGCCGCGTCAGCGACTACGGTACCGTCCGCGTTCGCGACCTGATGTTCGTGGAGCGCTACTCGCATGTGATGCACCTGGTTTCCGCCGTGGAAGGCACGCTCCGCGCCGACCTCACTCCCATCGCCGCGCTGGCCTCGTGTTTTCCCGCGGGCACTCTCACCGGCGCGCCCAAAGTGCGGGCCATGGAGATCATTGAGGAAGTGGAGCCTGTCCGCCGCGGCATTTATGGCGGCTCAGTCCTCTACGCCGACTTCGCCGGCAATCTCGATTCCTGCATCGCCATCCGCACCATGCTGATGAAGGGCAAGAAGGCTTACGTGCAGGCCGGCGCCGGCATCGTTGCCGACTCCGTCCCTGAAAGCGAATACCAGGAATGTCTGAACAAGGCCCAGGCGCTGGTGCGGGCCGTGGAGCTGGCCAGGTCAGGGGAGTAGCCAATGTAAGCTGCGCGACGCAAAACCGTCGCGTCTCCTCCTGTCATCGTGAGCGACCGGTGTAACCGGGAGTCGAACGATCTAATTCGGCGAAGCCCTCTCTGTTCCGATTTCGGCTTTCCTCCGCGTCTCCGCAGTGAAGGTCCTTGCCTTTCCGATCACGTGCGATCACCCGATCTCTCGCCGTTATCAGTGTCATCCGTGTCAATCAGTGGTAAAGGTCTTGCCTTTCCCGATTCCGGGGGGCCGCGCGATCACAGCGATTAGGCGCGCTCAGCGCCCCACCCCTCCCCCTACCCCTATGTTCATCCCACTACGTCCCATGTCGTCCCAACCTGTCC
>JBARNL010000945.1:0-1823 GCA_049802955.1 Candidatus Angelobacter sp. | reverse complement strand
GGGTACGCATTACAGCACCACCTTGTTCAAAGGATACTCAACAATTCCTTCGGCCTTGGCAGCTTTCAATTGAGGCATGATCTTCCACGCAGTAGATTCCTCAATAATTGTATTCACCGCCACCCATTCGCCGTCGCTCAGGGTGGAAATAGTCGGCTTCTGTAGAGCGGGCAGCACTGACAGGACTCCGGGCAGGTCTTGTTTGCGGACGTTGAGCATCAATCCAACGCGGCCCTGGGCATAAATTGCGCCGGAGAGCATCAGCGCAAGATTCTCAATCTTATGGCGCTTCTCGTTACTGGCCCAGCCAGTTTTGTTGGCGATGAGCTGCGTGCTCGATTCCATAATGGTTTCGATGATGCGCAGGCGGTTGGCGCGGAGCGAACTGCCGGTCTCAGTAATCTCGACAATGGCGTCGGCCAGCGTAGGCGGCTTTACTTCCGTTGCGCCCCAGGAAAATTCAACTTTCACCGGGACATTCCGTCCGGCAAAAAAATTGCGCGTCACGTTTACCAGTTCGGTGGCGATAGTCTTTCCGGCAAGGTCTTCCGCTTTTTTGAACGCTGAATCTTCCGGCACGGCAAGCACCCATCGCACCTTGCCTAACCCCTGCTTTGCATAGGTCAACTCCGCAGCGGTCTGCAATTCCAGGCCGCTTTCCACCACCCAGTCCTTGCCGGTAAGGCCGCAATCCAGCGCGCCGTGATCAACGTAGCGGGCCATTTCCTGCGCGCGGATCAGCATGCACTCAATCTCTGGATCGTCAGTGGCGGCAAAGTACGACCGGCTGCTGGTGTACACGTTCAAGCCGGCGCGCTTAAACAGAGCAATCGTCGAATCCTGCAAACTCCCTTTGGGTAGTCCGACGCGCAGCTTCATCGCGGCGCCTCAACGGTGTTGATTGACAGTGGCTCAGTGAAGCATGATTTCGTGCCGGTGTGGCATACCAGGCCATCGCCTTCCACGTGGACACGGAACAGCAAAGTGTCGCGGTCGCAGTCCGTCATTGCAGAAATTACGCGCAGGCGGTTGCCGGAAGTCTCGCCTTTTATCCACAGCTTTTGCCGGGTACGGGAATAAAACGTCACATAGCCAGTTTCCACGGTCCGGGAGTAAGCTTCAGGGTTCATGAATCCCACCATCAGCACCTGGCCCGTGGAGTCTTCCTGCACAATGGCGGGAGCCAGGCCATCCATTTTGTCAAAATCGATCTGCATGTGTCCTCACAATGGTCTTGCTTCAACGCAGCAAAACAAAAAGCCCGCCGATTTGGTTGAGCCGGCGGGCCTTTGATGCTTATTAGTGCGCTGTAATTAACTTTTACAGGCCTCCGCCGACACGTTCGCCATGTAATGGTGGTGATGATGATGGCGATGTGTGAAGGAAACCATGAGCAGTTATGCTAGCGAACCTGCGTCGGATATGTCAATTGCAAAAGTAAGCGCGTGGGCTGGCGCGAAAGGCTACTCAGTATATCCGCGAACGCGCCGTCCTTTAAGCACAAGACCAATAGCGGCGATCAATTCGTGGGGGGAGTCACTTAAAATAAAATCCGCGCCGGGAATTTCCGGCGAATGGAAGCACATCTCCAGAATAGGCAGGCCGGGATAATAGTGGTTTACGGCATGGGCCATTTTGCGCTTCTCCACCCCCTGAAAACCGTGGCCGATCAGCGCCAGGTCCACCTTCTCAGCTTTGGCAAGGGCCTCAACCTCGGCCAAAGTGAGCGCAGAACAAACCGCGAAACCTTGATGCTCCAACAGTAATTGCCGGGTCGTCTTGAGGACTTCATTGGAAGCAATGGACAGTATTTTGGCCATGAA
>JBARNL010000944.1:0-5024 GCA_049802955.1 Candidatus Angelobacter sp. | reverse complement strand
GACATTTAATGCGCCTGCATCTGGTTACATCACGGAAATGAATGTACTGCCCAACATGTATGTGCAGCCGGACACAAATCTGTACACTGTGGCCGATCTCTCAACGGTATGGGTCAACGCGGAGGTTTTCCAGCCCGACATAGGAAAGATCAAGCCCGGCGACGGCGCGCAGATCACAGTGGATGCCTATCCCCGCAAGACATTCAGCGGGCGCGTGGATCAGATTCTCCCGCAAGTTGACGCGAACACTCGGACCGTGCCAGTCCGCCTGGTTCTCGCCAATCCTCAGCTAAAGCTGAAGCCCGGCATGTACGTCAATGTTGTGCTGAAGGTTTCGCTGGGACGGCAGCTCGTGGTTCCGGCCTCTGCTGTCCTTCAATCTGGCACCAGACAGATCGTATTTGTGAATCGCGGTGACGGGAACCTGGAGCCGCGCCAAGTCACGACGGGAGCGCGGGTGGGAGATGAGTTCATCATAACGAAAGGATTGAAGCCGAGTGAATCAATTGTGACCTCGGCCAATTTCCTCATCGACTCAGAAAGCCAGTTGCAGGCTGCTGCAGGGGGTTATGTGCCGCCGCCTCCGGGCGCAGGCGGCGCGTCAGCAAGTGGTTCATCCCAGGCAGCACAAGCTAATGCTGAGCTGACCACAGAACCCTCGCCCCCGCACAAAGGCAGCAACATCTTTCGCGTAAAGCTCACCGGAGCGAAAAATAGTCCCATCAGCGGAGCGCGAGTGGTCGTCACGTTCTATATGGCCGCCATGCCGGCAATGGGAATGGCCGCAATGAACACGCGAGTGACTCTGGCGGACAAGGGCAACGGCATTTATGAAGGAAAAGGCGACCTCGGCTCGGGTGGGACCTGGCAGGTAACGATAACGGCGACACAGAACGGGCAGACGATTGCCAGCAAGCACTTCACTGTCAATGCGGAAGGAGGCATGTAGCGATGATCTCCAGAATCATTGAATGGTGCGCCAAGAACCGCTTCCTGGTGTTCACCAGTGTTCTGCTGCTGGTGCTTGCCGGAATATGGTCACTGAAGCATGTCCCGCTTGACGCTCTGCCTGACATCTCAGACGTACAGGTAATCATTCATACAGCCTGGGAAGGCGAGCCACCTGACGTGATCGAAGATCAGGTCACCTACCCAATTGTTACTTCGTTGCTGGCTGCTCCGCGGGTGAAAGCTGTCCGTGCGCAGACCATGTTCGGCGATTCCTACGTTTACGTCGTGTTCCAGGACGGGACTGACGTTTATTGGGCGCGTTCCCGAGTCCTCGAATATCTCCAGCAGATCGGGGGTCGGCTGCCGCAGAATGTTCATCCGGCAATTGGGCCGGACGCGACCGGAGCGGGTTGGGTCTACGAATATGCCTTGATAGACAGAAGCCATCAGCACAGTCTCGCAGATCTCCGCAGCATTCAGGATTGGCACCTGCGTTATCAGCTTGAAACGGTGTCCGGTGTGGCGGAGGTTGCAACCATTGGCGGGTTTGTGAAGCAGTACCAGGTGCGGCTTGATCCCAACAAACTGCTGGCTTACGGAGTGCCACTCTCAACGGTGATCGAGCGGGTCAAGACGAGCACCAATGAGGTTGGCGGACGTGTGATCGAACTCACCGGGACGCAATACATGGTGCGCGGCTTGGGGTATCTGCGCTCCCTAAGCGACCTTGAGAATGTTCCGGTCATGGCAAAGAATGGTACGCCCGTCCTCATTAAAGATTTGGGAACAGTCGCTTTCGGCCCGGACATTCGCCAGGGTGTTGCCGAATGGAATGGAGAGGGTGAAACAGTAGGCGGGATTGTGGTCATGCGCGACGGCATGAACGCGCTCAACGTAATTGAAGGAGTGAAGGAAAAGCTGAAGCAGATCAAGGGGTCGCTTCCGCCCGGCGTGGAAGTCGTGTCCGGCTATGATCGATCCGGCCTGATAAACGCCTCAATTGACACCCTGCAACGCGACTTGCTGGAAGAGGCAGTGATCGTCAGCCTGGTGATCATCATTTTCCTTTTCCATTTCCGCTCGGCCTTTATTCCGATCCTCACCTTGCCAATCGCCGTTGTGATGTCATTCATCCCGATGTACTACCTGCATGTGACTTCCAACATCATGTCGCTGGGCGGTCTGGCGCTTGCCATCGGTGTACTGGTGGATGCAGCGATTGTGATGGTGGAAAACGGTTATCGGCATCTATCTGAGCGGCAGGAGGCCGGACCTGTCGCTGAAACGGAGCGTAGAAGAATTCTGATCGGTGCGGCCAAACAGGTCGGTCCCGCGCTCTTCTTTTCTTTGCTCATCATTGTGGTCTCGTTTCTTCCTGTTTTTCTTTTGGAAGCGCAGGAGGGCCGGATGTTCCGTCCGCTGGCCTGGACCAAGACGCTGGCTGTGGGCTTTTCGTCTCTTTTGGCGATCACGCTCGTTCCAGTGCTAATGCTCATGCTGATCAAAGGCAAGCTTCGCCCTGAGTCGCGGAATCCGGTGTCTACGGTCACGCAGGCACTGTATCTGCCGATTTTGCGGCTGTGCCTGCGTTACCGGAAGACCACACTGTTTTTGAATTTGCTTTTTCTAGTTCTGGTCTTTCCGTTGTCTCTGAAGATCGGCAGCCAGTTCATGCCACCGCTATTTGAGGGTTCGTCTTTGTATATGCCTACAGCGCTGCCAGGGATCGGCATTACTCAAGCCACGCAACTGCTGCAAGAGCAGGACCGAATCCTGCGCAGCTTCCCCGAAGTCGAGAGTGTTTTTGGAGTCATTGGACGCTCTGATAGCGCCACGGATAACGCACCGCTCGACATGTACGACACCACAGTGATGCTAAAGCCAAAAAGCAAATGGCGCGTCGGCATGACTTACGAGAAGCTCATCAGTGAAATGGATTCCAAGCTCCAATTTCCTGGGCTGTCCAATACCTGGACCATGCCGGTGGAGAACCGCCTGGACATGGAATTGACAGGGATAAAGACCCCCGTTGGCCTGAAGATCCAGGGGCCAAACGTGGATGGGATTCAGCAGATCGGATCACAGATGGAGAAGATTCTCTCCGGGCAGCAGAATGTACGGGGCGTATTTGCGGAGCGCGTCTCGCAGGGGTTCTATATCAATGTGGACGTGAATCGTCCTGAGGCGGCCCGCTACGGGTTGACAGTGGAAGATGTCCAACGGGCGGTTTCGTCCGGTATTGGCGGGGCCAACATCGCTGAAAACATTGAAGGCCGTGAGCGCTACCCGATCAATGTCCGTTACGACCGCGACTTCCGCGACAACCCGGACGAGCTTCGCCGCGTGTTGATTGGAACACCGGCAGGCGCTCAGGTTCCGCTTGAGCAGGTAGCGAAAGTTTCATTCTCTCGCGGTCCCGCCATGATCCGGGACGAAGATGGAGCGCTTACCGGTTATGTATATGTTGACCTGAACACGAGAGACTACGGCGGCTTTGTGGATCATGCAAACCATCTACTGCGCCAAAAGATGAAGCTGCCAGCCGGTTACACATATCAGTGGTCTGGCGAATATGAGTTCGAGCTGCGGGCCAAACAACGACTCAAGCTCATCCTGCCTGTTGTATTTTTTGTGATCTTCCTTCTGCTCTACATGATCTTCAAGTCAGTCACGGAATCGCTCGTCCTTATCTTCCCAACCGTCTACGCTATGACCGGAGGACTGCTGCTGCAATGGCTGCTTGGCTACAATTTCAGCGTGGCTGTCTGGGTTGGCTATATCGCTTTGTTCGGAATCGCGGTTGAAACCGGGGTTGTGATGGTTGTTTACCTGCACGAGGCGCTTGAGCGCAAGCTGCACGCCCTACCTTTGCTTACGAAAGCCGACGTGGAAGCAGCGGCGATTGAAGGTGCTGTCCAGCGACTGCGCCCGAAGCTTATGACGGTTACAGCCGTACTCGCCAGCCTGGCGCCGATCCTCTGGGAGAGCGGCATAGGCTCTGACGTAATGAAGCCCATTGCCGCGCCTATTGTGGGCGGCATGATTACCTCGACCATTCACGTTCTGATTCTGGTTCCAGTGTTTTTTGTGATGTTGAAGGAGCGTGAGATCCGCGGGAAAGCTTTGTCCCCGCAGGCCCTAGTTCGCTATTGATTCGCACCGCGACAGCATCTATACTCCGCAGAGTGAAGGATGTGCGTCGGATTAGATCAGGTAAAAACAATCAGCAATCGATATTAAGCATGTAAAGATGGCACGTTGCAGCCCTCTGCCGATGCTCTCAGCTTAGGGATCGGGTGGGACGCGATGGGACTAACCGAGATGAACATAGGGGTAGGGGAGGGGTGGAGGGCTGTTTATGGTGCTAGCTTGTGACGAGTCATTAAAACCAATGACTTGAACAAAGCCACCGCCGAAAAACCATCCCGTTTTGCATTGGATTCAAGGTGATTCAATCGATTTTGATTGAAAATGGATGGAAATCGATCAGCAAGATTCGTCATGATCCCAAGCCCCACGCCATTCCCACAGCTGCTGCGGTGCTGAGCAGGTTGACCAGATCGTTATCGAGCCAGCCGCGGCGCTCAAAAATTGCGCCCAGCAGACTATCGATTATGGTGCCGAAAAAGCCGGCAAGAATTATCGTGGCAAGCTGGCTGAAAGGAACAAGACCTGTAGCGATGGCGGCCACGGCCACGCTCCCCGCTCCGAGCAAGGCGGCAAGGGTGCCAAAGAGGCTGATGCCTCCGTCAGTGCCTGCGGGGACCGATTTGAAGCTGGTTACCAGCAAGGTTTTGCCGGGGAAGGCCATGCCGATTTCGCTGGAGGAAGTATCTCCGGCGGCTTCAGCCAGAGCGGCCAATGCGAGCACTGGCCATGCCTGGCCAGCGACGGCAACCACCAGCGCGGCGACGCCAAGATTGGCCATGGCTTGCGCGGCGGTGCGTCCGCCGGCAGGCTCGGCGATGCGGAGCTGCTGCTTGCGCGCATAGCCCACGCGAGTAGCGACCAGAGTGACGGCAAAGACGATGAGCAGCGCCAGAAACACGCGCAGATCGCGGACAGCCATGATG
>JBARNL010000943.1:0-4811 GCA_049802955.1 Candidatus Angelobacter sp. | reverse complement strand
CCATTGCAGCCAGCGCAACTGACCTGGTAAACGGCGTTCCGATTCTTCAAGCCATTGGGCAGGGATTGTTCGACGGAGCGGCCTTTCGCATTGACCGCTTGTTCATGGATTCCAATGGAGTGCAGATCGGTACAGTAATTCGGTTCTCTGGATTCATCGGCCCGGTCAATGAGCTTACCCGCAGCTATGCCAAGCTGGATATCGAGGCCGGGACCAAGCTCTTGCAGATGCAACTGCCGGCAGTCATCCTTCAGCCCGGATGCACCAACACGCTTTTTGATGCGCGCTGCGGGTTGGCCAAGGCCAGCTTTGCGGAAGCCAACGTGGTACAGGCAGGATCGACCGTCAACAAACTGCTTTCACTCTCCGCCAAAGCAGACGGCTACGACAATGGCCAGATTGCTTTCACATCGGGAGCGAACGCAGGTTTAGTGAAAGCGGTAAAGCAATACCTGGGGCAATTCTTTATCTTCAACTCTCCGCTGCCGTTTGCCCCGAGCGCCGGGGATGCGTTCACCGCTTACCCCGGATGTGACAAAACGCAGGCCACATGCACCAACAAGTTTGCCAATCTGGCGAACTTTGAAGGCTTTCCTTACGTGCCAGTGCCAGAGACGGCTATCTGAGCCACAGCAAGGCGTGGGGCACTGCCCCACACGCTTTAAAAAGAGGATAGAACATGTCACAAGTCACACCGTGGCGCGATATCGTTCGTGCCGCTGAAAAGCTTGGCTACACCATGAAGAAATCACGCGGCGCGCTGCGTGTGTTCCGCCATTCCAGCCGTCAGCCGGAATGCTTTACCTTCCACGAGCCGCACGGCGGACAGGTGATCTATGCCGCCAGGGTGGTAAAACGCATGGGCGTGACGCTGGATGAATTTCTGGAGCTGACGCAATGACGCCGGAAAAGCGGGCTGAAATTGTCCACGTGGCCAAAGAGTGGCTGCGCACTCCGTACCACCATCAGGCCAAGGTGAAAGGCTGCGGCGCGGACTGCGCCATGTTTCCGCTGGCGGTCTATCAGGAATGCGGCGTGGTTCCGGCTGACTTTCAGCCGCCAGCGTATTCCATGCAATGGCACCTGCATCGCTCAGAAGAGATGTACTTGCAGGCGCTTGCGCCGGTGATGCGGGAATATCAACTTAACAATGCAGTTTGGCGTGACCGCTTTCCGCTGCCCGCTGATTTCGTGGTCTTCAAGTTTGGACGCACGTTCTCTCACGGCGCCATAGTGATTGAGTGGCCAATCATCATCCACAGCTACATCCCGCACGGCGTACAGCTTGGCAACGCTTTGCAGGATGGCGAACTGCTGAATCGGGAAAGAAAATTCTTTGAGGTCAAATCCTAATGGCTTTAACGGGCGGAAAATCCGGCGGCAAGAACGCTCTCGCATCCAAACCGAACCTGCTTTCCGCGCTGCGAATCCAGACCAGCTCTTACGGCCAGGTGATCCCCATTCTCTACGGCCAGAACCGCATTGCCTCACGGCTGATCTGGGCGGGAGATTTCGCAGCCATCCCGCACACCAGCACCACCAAAGTGGGAGGCAAAGGACTGGGCTCCGGCGGCGGCAACGCGGTAACCAACACCACGTACACTTATCAGACGGCAGTAGCCATGGCGCTGTGCCAGGGGCCAATCCTCAACATCCACAATGTTTGGGACAGCAAAGGAAAACTCACGCTCATCACGGCCACGGTCGCATTCACGGTGCCCGGCGGCGGGGGCGGCACCACGGTTACGCCTCCCGGCTCAGGAGTATTTCATTCGCATCGCGGGGTAGGCCGCGCGGACGCGTTCAGCTTCAGCCAAAACGATTTTGGCTCGGATGGCTCCGTTGCTTTTGCCGGAACCCAGCAGACGCCCATGACGCAAGTGAGCAGCGCGCCCGCAGCGGGGCAGTTTACGCAGTCTGGCGCGGTGTTTAATTTCTCAGCCGCAGATGCCGGCAAGGTGATGATCATCACTTACGTTTACTCGGTGCCCGATTCCAACTCCAACGGCCAGCCGCAGCAGAAGTTGAGCCTTACGCTGTTTCTCGGCTCGCGTCCGCAAACGGCCTGGAGCTATCTGACCTCCGCGCATCCGGGGCAGGACCTTGGCTACAACGGGCTGGCTTACATCGCGGCTTCAGCCATGGATCTTGGAACATCCGGCACGCTGCCGAACCTGAGCTTTGAAGTGCTGAGCGGCATCACCTTTGGCGCGGGCATTGCCGATGCAGAGCCTTCAGCCATTATTGCCGATCTGCTGGCCAACCAGTTTTACGGCATGGCCGGCGTGGTGGTTCCGGGCGATCTCACACAGTACCGGAATTTCTGCGCTGCCAACGGACTTTTTATTTCTCCCGTGCTGGACGCACAGAAAGCCGCCAGCGCCTGGATACAGGAAATCCTTGACGTGACCAACGCCGCGGCGGTGTGGAGTGAAGGCGTTCTTAAAATCGTGCCTTACGGCGATACCACCGCCGTGGGCAACGGGGCAACGTTCATTCCCAACACCACGCCCATTTACGACCTTACCACCAGCGACCTGCTAACGCCGGTGCTGATCAAGCGGCCATCTATTGCGGACGTAATGAATTCCGTGAGCGTGGAATTCGTCAACCGGGCCAACGATTACAACATTGAAATTGCCGAAGACAAAGACGACGCCATGATCGCGCTCTACGGCTTGCGCAAAGACAACCCGGTGCAGGCGCATTCCATTACCACCACCACGGTGGCCAAGTTCGCGGCCAATCTGCTGCGCAAGCGCTCGGTTGAGATTCGCGCAACCTACACCTTTACCCTGGGCTGGCAATTCAACTTGCTTGAGCCTATGGACCTGGTAACGCTTACCATCCCTGAATTGGGATACACCAGGAAACCGGTGCGCATCACGGCCATGCGGGAAGATGATAAAGGCATGATCCAGGTGGATTGCGAGGACTTTCCGTGGGGAACGGCAACGCCCACGCTGTATCCGCACCAGGTGGGAGCGGGATACGTGGCGCAAGCCAATTCCGATCCCGGCGCCGTGGCCACGCCGATTATATTTGAAGCCAATGACCGCCTGAGCCTCACCGGAAATTATGAAGTGTGGCTGGGAGTCTGCGGGCCGCACATCGGTATTACCGCGGCGACCAACGCCACGCCCATTCAGGTTACTGCCGCGAACCACGGCTATAAGACAGGCCAGAAAATCACCATCGCGGCCGTGCTGGGAAATACCGCAGCCAACGGCAACTGGACCGTCACCGTGGTTGATCCTAATAATTTCACGCTGAACGGCTCGGTGGGCAATGGCGTTTACACATCCAGCGGTTTCGCCATGAACCAGGATTGGGGCGGGTGCCACGTTTGGATTTCCCCGGACAACTCAAATTACGTTCAGGTGGGGACCATGTACGGGCCGTCGCGCATGGGAGTATTAAGCGCACAGCTGGTTTCGTCGGCTGATCCGGACACCACGCACACGCTGGCCGTTGATCTTACGGAATCTACTGGGATCCTGAATTCCGGCACGGCCTCAGACGCGGACAACTTCCGCACCCTTTGTTATGTCGATGGCGAATTGATCAGCTATCAGGCAGCAACTTTAACCAGCGCCTTCCATTACAATCTGGCCACCAGGCTCAGGCGCGGGGTTTTTGGTTCGCCCATTGGCACACACAATATCGGATCGGTATTTCTTCGGCTCGATGATGGCGTCTTTGTCTGGGAAGCAGATCCCACGCTGGTGGGTACAACCATCTTTTTCAAGTTCACCAGCTTTAACCGCATGGGCCTGATGGAACAGTCCCTGGCCAATGCCACGGCGTACAGCTTCGCTTTTAATGGATTCTTCGGCAACATCTTTGACGTGCCTGCCAACAACGCGACCATTGATTCAATCGTGAATGGAGCCAATGCCAATATCCGCATCTATGGGCCAAGCGGCGTAGGCAACTCTTACTTGAGCTGGAAACGCGATCAAACCAATCGCACCATTGCAGCGCAAACCCTTACCGTGGACAACACCGGAACAGGCCTCGCCTTCAGCACGAATTACTGGGTGAGTTATGACTTTGCTGTGGGGACTCACACGGCCTGGGCCAGCTACAAAGATTATCTCCAGGCCATTGGGCGCACGCAGATGCGCATCGGGGCCCTGACCACGGTAAGCGCCGGCGGTGGTGGCGGCGCGGGCGGCGGAGGCGGCAGCTCAAATGGCAATTGCCCTGACTGGGAAACATGGGTCCGTCCGGGGCTCCAGCTTAAAGACGCCAAACCGGGCATGCTGTTTGATTGCCATCGCAATGGCCAGTTCTACCAGCGGCCGCTGCGCGCCATTGAATTTGCCGATGCGGAGTGCTTCATGGTCTGCGCCGGGCGCTCTGCCAAAGTGGTTTCATGGGATACATGGTTTGATATTCCCGATGAAAAATCCTTGCGCTGTTACCAGATGGAAGGCCAGTTGGTTCTCACAGAAGACGGCTGGGAACGCTGCAAAATCTTCCACGTCGGTAAACGTAGAGTGGCCCAGGTTGACCTGGGCGGCGAAAGCTTTGCCGGATCTGTCATCGAAAAAGGCTGCCGCCTGTATAGCCACAACCTCATTCTCGGAAAATAAAGCAGAACGGGTAGGCCGCTGCCGAGGTTGTAAACAAACGAGCTGGGCAAACACGCCCTAGTGCAGAGTACAATCGGGCACATGAAGAATCATAGCTACCTCACTACTGCTTTGAATTTGCTGACGCTTTTCGTTGGCATAATTGTTGGCCTCATCATTCGTCCGTCAATAGACGGGGTTAACGCGCAAGTTATGCCACGGCCACCGCAGCAG
>JBARNL010000942.1:0-7605 GCA_049802955.1 Candidatus Angelobacter sp. | reverse complement strand
GCTCGGCGCGCAAGCCAGCCTCGCAGGCGAATCGATTGGCAATCTTTTGTCGCTGCGCTCCGCACAGCTCGATTTCTCTACGTGATTGCTTCGTCCTGCTGATGGCACAACTGATCAAACGTTCCATTCCGACCATGATTCCTTCGCGTTAAATGCAGATCATTTAACCCATTCCCACTTTTGAGTTACAAGCCTTTTTCTCTGGAAGCAGAGTAGATGCGTCCCTAAACTCAACCTTCACGCCTAGTTGTTTACCGCCTGAAAAGAGAGATTACAAAATTGTCAAAACAAATTGTGTGCTTATGCGCTTTCACGCTGCTGCTGGTTGGGACATCTTTTGCCGGCGTTACCGTTCAGTCTCCATCCAGCACCAGCCTCACTTCGCCTGTCCATTTTGTTGCCGCCGCGACTTCCAATCACCCCATTACGGCAATGCGCATTTACGTTGACGGAATCAGTGTTTTCCATAACACCAGCAGCAGCCTTGATACCTTGCTGACCATCGCCGCCGGCCAGCACAACACGGTGGTTCAGGCTTGGGACTCCAGCGGCGCGGTCTTTAAGAACTCAATGGTCTTAACGGTCGGACGTTCAACTTCCCCCACACCAACTCCCACTCCATTGCCTTCTCCCACTCCAACTCCGTCCGCTTCGCCAACGCCCTCCGCTTCTCCCACTCCAACTCCGTCGAGTTCTCCTGCGCCCGCTCCTTCAGGAGCCACCGTGAAAAGCGATATCGACCAGATGCCTAGTTGGGAGAATTGCACGGTTTGCGCTGGGGCAAACGCTGCCGGACCTTCAGCCGTGTATTCCATGGCGGAAAATGTGCTTACTCACTCGCTCGATGGCAAGTCAGCCAAATTCAATCTTGCCGGCACAACTCCTTACTCTGACGCTTTGTGGTGGAAGCAGCTTGGCGGCAACAATGCCATCAAGAACTTCACCTATGACGTGAATTTTTACATCACCAATTCCGCGGCGCCTGAAGCCCTGGAGTTTGACGTTAATCAGTCCAACAACGCCTATAAATTCATCTTTGGCACGCAGTGCAATATAAAAGATGGCGCTCAATGGGACGTATGGGGCAATGCGGCGGGCAACTGGATTCATACCGGGATCCCTTGCACCGCGCCCGCCGCCTTCACCTGGCACCATCTCACATGGCAGTTACAGCGCACGGCTACGCAGGTGATCTATGTTTCGCTCACGTATGACGGCATTACGCACTACGTGAATCGGAGCTACCCGGCGCGGACCCACAACGTGAGCGAAATCAACGTGGCCTTCCAGATGGACGGTGACAACAAGCAAACCGCTTATTCTGCATGGCTGGATAAAGTCTCTCTTATTTACTGGTAGACCGATTTCACTGGTTAACCCCCGCAGCAAATCTTCCCCGGGACCTAAAGTGTCCCGGGCCTTTTATTTGCTGCCGGCGCGTTCGCTGTTTTGGGTGAGGCTGACTCGCACCCAATACTCCGGCTTGGGCGGAGGCGTAAACGCCGCCTTCGCCAGCTTAGGTCGAAGGCAGGTATCGCTCGCGGTCTCCGGAAACACCAGCATCTGCTGTACGGATCCGCTCTTGCTCACTTGCAGGATCAGCAGAGTCGGCGCGGGACCGGTGCTTGCCGCATTGCAATCTTTCACCGCGCGCAGATAGCGGCTGGAAAATTCCTGCGCAATCACGCCACATGCTCTTTCGGCTGTATTCTTGGCGGAATGCCACAGACTCCTCTGCATTAGCCAACTCCAGATACAATTTAGTAGTCCTATTCAGTTCACTGACCGCATGCAGGATTGGTACAAAGACGCAATCATCTACGAAGTTCATGTCAGGGCCTTTTTCGACAGCGTTACCGACGGGATCGGTGACTTTGGCGGATTGACCCAGAAATTGCCATATTTAGAAGACCTTGGCGTTACAGCAGTCTGGCTTCTGCCGTTCTGTCCTTCACCCCTGAAGGACGACGGATATGACATCTCCGATTACACGGATGTGCACCGCTCTTATGGCTCGTTGAAAGATTTTCAGCGCTTCATGCGCGAGGCGAAACGCCGTGGCCTGAAAGTGATTACCGAACTGGTGCTCAACCACACCTCTGACCAGCATCTCTGGTTTCAGCGTTCGCGCCGGGCGCCGCCAGACAGTCGCTGGCGTGATTTCTATGTTTGGAGCGATACGTCGGACAAGTACCGTGACGCGCGCATCATCTTTAAAGACTTTGAAAGCTCCAACTGGACTTGGGACCCGGTCGCGAAGGCGTATTTCTGGCATCGATTTTATTCGCACCAGCCAGACCTCAACTGGGAGAACCCAGAAGTCCGTAAGGCCATGTTTGCCGCCATGGATTTCTGGTTTGATCTGGGAGTGGACGGCCTGCGTCTTGACGCTGTCCCATATTTGTTTGAGCGCGAGGGCACGAACTGTGAGAACCTGCCGGAAACCCATACCGCGTTAAAAGAACTGCGCAAGCACGTGGACGAAAAGTATGAAGGTCGAATGCTGCTGGCGGAAGCCAATCAATGGCCGGAAGATGCCGTCGCATATTTCGGGAGTGGCGATGAGTGCCACATGGCCTTCCATTTCCCCATTATGCCTCGCCTGTTCATGGGACTGCGCATGGAGGACCGCCACCCGATTACGGAAATTCTGCGCATCACGCCGCCTATTCCGGAAAACTGCCAGTGGGCTATGTTCCTGCGCAACCATGACGAGCTAACGCTGGAAATGGTAACGGACGAAGAGCGTGACTACATGTACCGCACCTACGCCCAGGACCGCGGAATGCGGATCAATCTTGGCATTCGCCGGCGGCTTGCGCCGCTGCTGGAAAATGATCGCCGCCGCATTGAATTGATGAATGCGCTGCTGCTCTCTCTGCCCGGAACCCCAGTCCTTTATTATGGCGACGAAATTGGCATGGGCGACAACATCTATCTTGGCGACCGCAACGGTGTTCGCACTCCCATGCAGTGGAGCCCGGACCGCAATGCCGGTTTTTCTCGCGCCAATCCGCAGAAGCTATACCTGCCGGTCAATATTGATCCGGAATATCACTACGAAGCTCTCAACGTGGAGACGCAAAACAACAACTCACACTCCCTGTTGTGGTGGATGAAGCGCATGATTGCGCAACGCAAGCAGCACCCCGCTTTTGGGCGCGGAAAAATGGAACTACTGTTTCCGGCCAATCGGAAAATTTTGGCTTTTGTGCGCGAATTCGAGGATGAAAAGATTCTGGTAGTGGCCAATCTTTCGCGCTTTACTCAATGCGCAGAGCTGGACCTGTCCAGACATCGTGAAGCTGTGCCGGTTGAGGTTTTTGGACGCAACCGTTTTCCGGCGGTCACGGAACAGCCTTACCTGCTTTCACTGGGACCGCATGCTTTCCAATGGTTCCATCTGCAGCCGCGTGAGCAGAGCCAGGAATCTTTTTCCGTTACGGCGCGCGCTGAAGATATACCCGTACTTGAGGTGGACGCGCAGGAGATCTTTGGCGCCGCCACACGAAACGCCATTGCCAGGCTGCTTCCACTTATTTTGCGGCGGCGATCATGGTTTGCCAAAAAACATCGGACAATCCGGCAAGTGCGTATCCGTGACGTAATAGCTTTGCCTGAGACAATGGCGCACATCCTGCTGGTAAACCTTGAATATACTGACGGCGAGCCAGAGCTGTTCACCATTCCGCTTTCGCTGGCAACAGGGGAACAGGCCGAAACGATTCTCCGTGAAAAACTCCATGTGGTCCTGGCAAAGGCAAAAGGCCTGCCTGATCCACAATCAATTCTGTACGGGTCTATTTTTGACCGGCAGTTCAATGATGCGCTGCTAAAGGCGATGTTGCGCCGTCGCCGGATCAAGGGAGAAAACGGAGACATCGTGGGCACGCATACGCGGGCTTTTCGGGAGGCTTGGGGCCGCGTGCGCTCCAATCTGGAGCCTCAGCCACAAACCTTGGATGCGCACAAGATTCTGGTGACGATGGGCCAGGATTTTGTTTTCACTTTATACCGGGAAGTTGAAGCCGGCCCAAACCCCGACCGCGAAATCGGCGAGTTCCTGACGAACCATACAAGCTTTCCCCATGTCGCCCGCACGCTTGGTGCAATCGAATACCGTGTAACGCGAGAGGATGAGAGTGAGGAAGTGACAACGCTTGGAACTCTCACGGCGTATATTCGAAATGCAGCCGATGGGTGGATGTACACGCTGGACCATCTTGGCCTTTTCTTCGAGCGTGCACTGGCAATTGGCGAAGACGATCCCAGGTTGAAAGAACTGACCTCAGGTACTCCGTTCGCCTTGTCCTCTCAGCCTGTGCCGCGGGTGATCAATGAATTGCTTGGAGGGCATGCTGAAACGGCAGTCCTGTTGGGGCGCTGCACCGCCGATATGCACATTGCCCTCAGCAGCCAGCCTGAGATGCCGGACTTTGCGCCCGAGCCATTCACGGAGTTCTATCGCCACAGCCTTTATCATGGCCTGCTGGCGGGGATGAACCAATCTCTCGACGCTCTTCGCCAGAATGTGGAGCGGTTATCCGGCGCGGCGCAGGAGGAAGCACGGGCCGTGCTTGAGCAGCAGGATACGGTGCGGGAACGCTTCAACACTCTCAGAGACATGCGCATCTCCGGAATGCGAACACGCCATCATGGCGACTATCACCTGGGAAACGTGCTTTACACCGGTAGTGATTTCATCATCAAGAATTTTGACGGAGACTATACAAGGCCCATGAGCGAGCGGCGCCTTAAACGGTCGCCTATCAAAGATGTTGCCAGCATGGTCCGCTCACTCCACTATGTATCGCACGCGGTGCTCTTCAATCATGTCCCGGGAATTGTTACTACTCAGGATGCTGACTGGCGATTGGAGCGGTGGGCCAAAGCCTGGTACCAATGGGTAAGCGCTCTGTTCCTGCGAGGCTATTTTGAAACTGCAGGAGCTGCTGGCTGTCTGCCGCGAACCCAACCGGAAATAAAGGCCCTGCTGGATGCTTACACGATTGAAAAAGGACTGATGGAGATTGAGTATGAACTTCAGCACCGGCCAGATTGGGTGCGCATTCCGCTTCACGGGATTCTGGAACAATTGCAATGATATTTCCGCGATCTGCCGGCATACTGCTGCATCCCACGTCTCTGCCTGGGTCATATGGCATCGGCGAATTGGGAACGGAAGCGCTGCGCTTTTGCTCCTATCTGCGTGACGCAGGAATAAAAATTTGGCAGGTGCTGCCGTTGAATCCCACCGGATACGGTGATTCGCCCTACCAATCGCTGTCGGCGTTCGCTGGAAATCCGCTGCTGATCAGCCTGGAAACATTGGTCGAACAAGGCTGGCTGACTCGCGAGGCACTGCAATCAACACCAGACTTTCCCGCGGGCCGCGTGGATTTTAGCGCGGTGATTCCCTGGAAATTCAAGTTGCTTCGCAAAGCGGCTTCCCATTTTTTCACATTCGCAAGATCCGAAGTAATAGCTGAGTTTGAGAATTTCATCAGTGAAAACAGAGCATGGCTGGATGACTATGCACTTTTCATGGCGGCTAAAGATGCGCACGGAGGAAAATTGTGGACTGCTTGGGACCCCGATCTCGCTGCGCGCGCTGACTCGGCTTTAGCGAAGTGGAAAGAAAATCTCTCGTCTGAAATCGCAGCGTACAAGTTTTGGCAGTTCGAGTTCTTTCGCCAATGGAAAAAGATTCAGCAAGAATGCGATCGCCGGGGAATTCGCATTATGGGGGATATTCCCATTTATGCCGCGCATGACAGCGCAGACGTGTGGGTCCATCGTGAAAAGTTCTGGCTGGACGAAAAAGGAAATCCCCTGAAAGTTTCAGGCGTCCCGCCGGATTACTTCAGCGCCACCGGGCAACTTTGGGGAAACCCGCTTTACCGTTGGGACCTCATGAAGAAGGAAGGGTATCGCTGGTGGATTGAACGCCTGCGCGCTTCACTCAAGATGTTCGATATGGTGCGGCTCGACCATTTCCGAGGCTTTGAAGCCTACTGGGAAATCCCCGCAGGTGAGCCGACAGCGATGCATGGCAAATGGGTGAAAGGCCCCGGCGGTGAACTTTTTCAAGCTTTAACGGACGCTCTTGGCCCGCTGCCGATTGTCGCCGAGAACCTGGGCGTAATTACGCCGGAAGTGGAAGCCATCCGGAAACAATTCGAGTATCCGGGAATGGCGATTCTGCAATTCGCGTTCAGCACAGATCCGCAGGCGCCCACGTTTCGTCCCCACAATTATGAGCGGAACCTTGTTGCGTACACCGGCGGGCATGACAATGACACCATGTGCGGATGGTGGCGTTCCGGCGTGGCCCAAAGCACGCGTACTCAAGCCGAAGTAAAAAAAGAATATGCCGACGCCCAGAATTATTTCGGCGTCAGCGCAGCCCAGCTTGATCGCGAAGTAAATTGGATCTTTATCCGCGAAGTCATGAAGTCTGTCGCGAACACCGTCCTTTTTCCCATGCAGGATGTTCTGGGGCTCGGCAGCGAGGCGCGCATGAACACGCCGGGAACGCTGGGTGGAAATTGGACGTGGAGACTGGCCCCCGATGCTTTTCGCGAAGCAGACCAATGCCGTTTGAAAGCGCTTGCAGACATTTATGATCGGTGAAAATTGCCCGCGTGTCCCCTTCAGGCTGGCCGATATTCGGGCATAATGGTTGGTGCTCTCTGTGACCTGAAGGCGAAGATAAACCGTTTAAAATAGCCTACGGCTCGCCGGTCGTCGGCTTTGCATACAGCAACGCCGGGTTTATCAAAGATTCACGAAGAGAGGCCATGGGCAGTTTTCTTTCCATTATCGCCGTAGGTTTTTTTCTGGGAATGCGCCATGCTACTGACCCGGACCATGTAATTGCCGTTACCACAATCGTGACGCGCCAGCGTCAGCTTACGCGCGCTGCCCTTACCGGAGCATTCTGGGGCGTGGGCCACACGCTGACAATTTTTGTGGTAGGCGCAATGATCATTCTTTTTGATGTGGTCATTCCCACGCGTATTGGTTTGAGCATGGAATTTTCCGTGGCGCTGATGTTGATTGTTCTCGGCATAATGAACGTGGCGGCTTTCATGCGTTCGGCGTCAGCAATATCGACCGGGGCCAGCGCAGATTCTGAAGGCATGCACGTCCATCCGCATGCGCATGGCGATTATGTTCATACGCACGCGCACGGACATTCGCCAGGAACTCACTCTCACCGCCCTGACCGCACGCCGTTGGCCTGGCTTGATCGTCTTTTCGGCAAGCTCGCTTTATATCGACCAATAAGGCCGTTTATTGTTGGCGTGGTCCACGGGCTTGCTGGTTCCGCTGCGGTGGCTTTGCTTGTTCTGGCGGCGATTCCCAATCCGCGGTGGGCTGTTGTTTACCTTCTGGTATTTGGCGCGGGGACCGTTGGCGGCATGATGTTGATCACCATGAGCATCGCTTCTGCCTTCAACTTTATGGGTAAGGGCCGGCAAAAATTTTCACATCGCCTTGGACTTGTTTCCGGCTTGCTCAGTCTGGCATTCGGAATATTACTGGTCTATCAGATCGGATTCGCCGGCGGCCTTTTCACCAGCCATCCGCACTGGATGCCGC
>JBARNL010000941.1:0-6653 GCA_049802955.1 Candidatus Angelobacter sp. | reverse complement strand
ATGGTTCAGGGTCTGGCGGTCTGCCATTGGAACACTTTGCTGAAACTTTGCTTCCTTCAAATAAGTGAGCTGCCATGCAAATAAGTGAGCTGCCATGGCATGATGGGCTGCTCGTGTCGATTAGCGATTCATACCAAACGAAGCTCCAACCAGCGATTCAAATGTGATGTTCCTGATGCTTCGTGAGATGGCGGAGCTTTAGCGACGGCACAAGAAAGGTTAGCGTTCTACGCATATATCGGAACACGATTACGATGCGGAATCGATTTATGGCGGAGAGAGTGGGATTCTCTTCACAGCTTTTCACAAAGTTCTTTGCTGTCAAAGACATGCCCCAAGACGCAATCTCTACCGACATTTTCGTTGTATCACATCTGTCACATCCGTCACAAAAAAATCTTCTGTTGACCACCGTTACACTGTCTACGGTATGGATGGTATGGATACGAAGCCATCGGAGGGGGAAATGTTCCAGGACTAAACTCAAGCAGTATCCAGGCGGGAGCATGGTCGCTGGCGTTTGCCTCCTCGCGCACCCAGCGGTCTACCCCGCATCCCGCGAGCCCGGTTGGATATTGTAGGTGAGAGCAGTAGGTGATCGAGTCGCATGCCTTTGTCCTGCTGCCACCGCTCATTTTCATAATCCCAGAATGTCCACAGCGCTCCAGTAGGGTACAGCTTGCGCAATGCATCCGTCCAACCCTGCGCCAGCAGGCGTGCAAAGGCCTCGCGGCTTTCGGGTTGGATTAGGGCATTATTATCCAAAGATCGGGTGGATAGATGTCCTACGGCGTTGGCCACGACGTTGTAGTCATCGGCCAGCACGATGGGGTATATCGGCTGCAATGAGTTCGGCCGCATGGCTAATCAGGCGCTCAAAATCATGATCTGGTCTAAACGCAAGCGCGGCCAGTGTGTCTGTTCCTGTTTGTTCGAGAAAACTCAGTAGGCCGCTCTTCACTCCTCGGGCCAGCCACGATAGGAATTACTGTTTGTTGCCCCTTGATCAGCACGGGATTACAGCCCGGTTCCAGCAGTGCGATGATGGCTTAGTGATTCTCCACCTGCTCCACAAACCACTCGCCTCAATCAGGAATGCCCGGGAGACCATGCAATTGCGCCAGCGGCGTCAATATAAAGGATGGGCTGTTGTCAGAATTTCTGAAATTAGCGCCGAGCGTAAGTGGCGAACGAAAATTCGCGCAAATCGGCTTCGGGGAAGGGTAATTTTGGGTGCAAAAAAAGGTCGGTGGGATACAGGAGGTACACGGCCGAGATGCCTGTCGCTAACTTATTGATTTCATAGCCGTCAAAATGGTGGCCAGGGACGTAATCGAACGGCCACGGACACTGAAAACAGGTAACTTATTTGATCTTCCAAAGACCGAAAAATCCAAAAAATCTACAAAAACCGGGTTTGGCGGTACATACGAGGTACACGAAAAATCACTAAACTCGTCTCTACCCAGCCGCGCTTGGAAACAGGAATAACGAAGAAAAACTGAGATCAAGACTCCTCAGCGAAGTCATCGGCCGGCAGAATTCATCCAACTCCTCAAAGGAACCGGCTTTGGCTGGCCGTGAAATTCCGAGAAGGCTTTCCGCAGCCCGCAAATTTCTTTCTCAATTTTGTCTCAGTTTCGATGAGTTGTATTTCCCGTTTCGGCGGTGAGCTTCGTCCGCGGCCGCCTATGGTTGCGAACGCAGGCGCCATCGAGTGGTCGAGGTTTCTTGATCGTCCCGTCATTACCTCCACCTGCTTTGATTGCGAGGCCGCTATGGCCGGAAAGACCGTGCTCATTACCGGGGCCGCAGGCTCCATCGGCTCCGCTCTCGCGCGCCGCCTGATGGCCGCGCCCGTGGACACTCTGCTACTTCTCGATTATTCCCTTCCTGGCCTACATGCTCTTTGCCACGAATATATTGAACGAATCGGCAAATCTCCCCGGATTGAGTTCCTTCAGACAGATATTCTTTCCGAAGGCGCACTGCAAGACATATGTCTGGAACATCGGCCTCAGATCGTCTTCCACACTGCGGCCCTGAAGCACCTCGCGGCACTCGAGTGCGCCCCCGTCGCTGCTCTCAGGATCAATGTTCTGGGGACCCTGCGGTTGCTGGAGTTTGTGGACAGCTCCGATGTGGAATACTTTGTCAACATATCTACCGATAAAGCGGTGAACCCCAGCAGCGTCCTCGGGGTATCCAAGCGCATCGCAGAGTTGCTGGTTCCATCGATGGAATCAAGCGGAACGCGCATGGTTTCTCTGCGGCTGGGCAATGTTCTGGGGAGTTCTGGAAGTGTCGTTCCCTTGTTCCTGCGCAGCCTTCAAAATAACCAGCCGCTGAAGATAACAGATCTGCAGGCTTCAAGGTATTTCGTCACCATGGATGAGGCGGTGTCCTTGTTTCTATCGTCGCTGGCCGTTTCCGATAACTCTCTGTTGCTGCCGACCATGGGCGACCCGCGGCGGATCGTGGATCTTGCGGCCTTCCTGCTCAATGAGTTCCAATGCGTATTTCCTGGCAAATCATTGATCTACACCGGCCTACGCGACGGTGAAAAGCGCACCGAACAGCTTATCTACCAACATGAATATCTGGATGCCGGTCCTGTTCCCCATCTTCGCAAGATCTTAAACAGTGGAGTTCTCGATAAGGAAGAATTTGCCGAGAATCTGGGGCGGCTCCTGGAACTGGTTGTTGAAGAGGGGACAACTGGGTTGATCGAGGCCCTTTCCAGGATTGTGCCGGAGTTCACGGCCAGCCCCACTCTGCAAAGTTACGTCGACTAATACGCATATGCCAAAAACGATCACGACCGCTCCGGAAAGCCCGCTTAGGCAGCCCACTTCATCAAGCCATGCCATAACATCGCTATCGGCCGCCACACTTGCGCGATTGATCCGCAGGAAGCAACTCTCACCGGTTGAGGTGATAGATGCCTATCTCATGCAGATTGAACGGTTCAATCCTGCGATCAACGCCTTCTCTCATGTCGATGCGGAAGGTGCGCGGGCCGCAGCCCTGGAAGCTGAGACCACGCTGATGCGCGGAGATGTATCGGGGCCTTTGCATGGCGTGCCCCTCACGATCAAGTCGTGTATTGACGTGAAGGGCTTTCCCTGCGAAGCGGGCAGCAAATTACGGGTGGGCTATATCGCGGCGCAGGATGCGGCCCTGGTAGCACGGCTTAGGGACGCGGGCGCGATCATCATCGGGAACACCAGTACTCCCGAAGCGCTGGTGGCTTACCATACCGAGAACGAATTGCAGGGCCGCACATGCAACCCATGGGACCTGACAAGGACCGCCGGCGGTTCCAGCGGCGGAGAAGCGGCGGCCATTGCATGCGGCATGTCCGCGGGCGGCATTGGCAGCGATGGCGGAGGATCCATCCGGGTTCCGGCCAGCTTCTGCGGTATCGCCGGATTGAAACCCACTCCGGGAACAATTCCGGGGACCGGGCATTATCCTCCGTGCGCAGGCCCCTTCTCCCTGATCGGTGTTGTGGGACCGATGGCGCGAACCGTGGAAGATCTGCAACTGCTGCTTGAAATCACCAGCGGTTACGACCCGGGAGACCCGACATCTTTACCGATCGGTCCTTCCATCCAGAACGAGCGATCTAAAAAGAAGGTGCGCATCGGATTTTACGAAGACGATGGATACAACTCTCCAACGCCGGAAGTGCGGGCCGCTGTTCAAACCGCAGCAGGCGTGCTGAGTGAGAATGGATTTGAAGTCGAGCCTTTCCGCCCTGAAGGGCTGGGCCGGGTGCGTGAGCTCTGGTTCACGATTTTTGTCGAGGCTATCGCAATGGTGTTGAAGCAGATGGTCGGTAACCGGGAAGACGTGATCAGCAACAACACCAAAGAGTTTCTTGCCCTGGCCGCGGAGCAACCGCCCCTGACCGGCGAGCGCCTCTTGTATACCCTATTGGAAAGAGACGCCTGGCGTTCTCAGATATTCGCGCAGATGGAACAGCTCCCCATCCTGCTCGCCCCGGTGTGCTCGACTCCGGCGTTTCTTCACCAGGACGCAGGATGGGGACCATCCCATGCCGCCGACTATGTGCGAACCATGTCCTACAGCCAGCATTACAACTTGCTGGGAAATCCCGCCGCCACCGTCCCCGTGACGAAGACAGTTGAGGGGTTGCCGATCGGAGTGCAGGTCATCGGACGGCCTTATAAGGAAGAAGAAGTCCTGGCGGTTGCCGGAATTCTCGAACATTTAGTCGCGAATAGGATCGATAAAAGCCAATAGTCACAAGCTTCATCACGGAAACACGGAGAAAAGCAAACCAAATGGGGTGCTCTTGGAGATTTGGGCACATGGGTTTCGACACAATGAACCGAAAGATTGCGGTGGTTACCAGTTCCCGTGCCGATTATTCGCACCTCTACTGGGTACTCGTGGAACTTTCGAAATTGAGCAACCTCGAGCTTGCCGTGGTGACCATGGGGCCGCACTTGTCCTGGGAATTCGGCAGCACATCGGAAGACCTTGTGCACGATGGCTTTGCTCCGGCCGTCAATATCGAGTGCCTACTGAGTTCCGACACCGACGTAGGAATGGCCAAGACAATCGGCGTGGCCACTCTCGGGCTGGCCGACTATCTGGGAAAGCTGCGGCCCGACCTGTTGCTGCTGATTGCCGATCGCTATGAAATGCTGGCGCCGGCATCCGTTGCCGTGGCTCTGAGAATCCCCATTGCCCATATTGAGGGCGGCGATGTCAGCCTGGGGGCGATCGATGAGGCGGTTCGAAATGCCCTGACCAAGCTGAGCCACGTTCACCTGACCACGACCGAACGCTCGCGCAGGCGGGTAATCGGCATGGGCGAAGAACCCTGGCGCGCGCATGTGGTGGGCAGCCCCTCCCTCGACCACATCACAAAGGGAGCGCTCTTAGGACGCAAAGAAGTGGAACAACGTCTGAATATCTCTCTGGATCAAACCACGCTCGCGATCATCTATCATCCGGTAACGCTATACCGCGACACCTTATGCGAGGCGGAAGAGATGTTCGCCGCGCTCGAAGATCTGCCGCAGAACCTGCTGTTCATCGGCCCCAATGCCGACGCCGGGAGCCGCGAACTGCTGCAGCGAATCATCGCCTTCGCGGAGCAAAAGTCGAACATGCGGTTCATCCCCACGATCGACCATCGGACCTATCTGAGTCTGTTGCCATTCCTGTCACTATTGATCGGCAACTCTAGCAGCGGAATCATGGAAGCCGCATCTTTCAAGCTGCCAGTGGTAAACATCGGCATACGGCAAAACGGGCGTGAGCGCGCCGAAAATGTGCTGGATTGCCCGCCGGACCGCAACCAAATCGAAAATGCGCTTTGCGTTGCACTCTCTGAACGCTTCCGGAACTCGCTAAGCAATCTGGTCAACCCATATGGTGACGGCCACGCCGCGGAGAGGATCGCTCACGTCCTGACTACTGTGTCGCTTGGGGAATCCCTGCTCATGAAAGAACCTGTCCCCATCCGGAAAATGGCAGAATATGCACATTCCGCTGGCTAAACCGGAGATCCTGGAATCGGACATTGAGGCCGTGGTCACGGTGCTGCGCTCATCGCAATTAAGCCAGGGGCCGGTGTTGCGAGATTTTGAAGACGCTCTGGCGGCTTACTTGAAGGTTCCTCATGCGGTGGCGGTGAATTCCGGCACCAGCGGCTTGCAGCTTGCGTTGCGCGTCCTTCAGATCCAGGATGGCGATGAGGTGATTCTGCCTTCGTTTAGTTTCATGGCCGTCACAAACGCGGTGCTGTCCGCAGGCGCCATTCCAGTCTATGTGGACATTGCTCCGGGCACATTGAATATGGATCCGGAAAAAATAGAGTCACTCCTAAGTCCCAGGACAAAAGCCGTCATCGTGGTGCACTCGTTTGGCTACGCTGCACCGATAGAGAAAATCATTGCTCTCGCTGAGAGCCATGGGTTGTTTGTAATTGAAGACGCCTGCGAGACCATTGGGGGCGAGCTAAACGGGCACAAAGTCGGGACGCTGGGAGATATCGGCATTTTCGCTTTTTATCCCAATAAGCAAATCACTACAGGAGAGGGAGGCGCCCTGGTCACGAACTCATCGGCCTTGGCGGAAAAAGCGAGCCGATTGAGCAACCAAGGGCGCGTATCTTCCTCCGCGTGGTTGCAACATGAAGAAGCTGGTTACAGCTACCGACTGTCCGATATAAGCTGTGCTCTTGGCCTGCAACAGTTGTCAAGAATTGAAGACATTCTCAATCGGCGAGCAGCCCTGGCTCAAATCTACGAGCGATATCTCAAAATAAATAGTGACATCCACTTTTACCGGGCGAGTCCAGACAGCCGGACCAGTTGGTTTGCTTTTCCAGTCCTGCTGCCCGACGGTGTGTGTCAGTTGGACCGAGACGAAATATGGCAGGAATTGAAGGAGACCGGAATTGAGACAGCAAGATATTTCCCGCCATCACATTTGCAGCCAGTTATGGAGAAGCTTCAATTCCGGTGCGGCGACCTTTCCGAAACTATGTCCATCTCACAGCGGCTGCTGTGCTTGCCCTTTTTCAATTCTCTTCAAGAATTTGAGATTGAGTTCGTGTGCGACGCCCTCAATCGAGCTGTTCTGAAGCGCTCTAATGCAGCCCAGATCTATGC
>JBARNL010000940.1:0-3556 GCA_049802955.1 Candidatus Angelobacter sp. | reverse complement strand
TCAGAAAATTGGGATCGGTTGGGATCACCCCATGTAACCGCTTTAAATTCCTAATTGAATGGGAGGGGGAGGGGTACCCTAGTTTTCCCCTCCGCCTGTCGCTGCAGGCTTCTTTTCGTCGGGCTTGCCTAGATCGCCGAACGGCCAGATCCCGAAAGCCTTCAGCATCGTGTCATTATGTTTTTCCACCAGCATCTTGGCGGTCCTCTCCGGAGGCCACGGGCTGGCCATGCGCTCCGGGCGGTCGGCAATCCAGAAAGCGGTAAGGCCCATCACGGTGGCGTCGCGGGTGAGCAGGTCAGGTTTTACTTTGTCAAAAGTATCCACGGCGGAGTGGTGCGTGTATTTGTACTCAGGCGAATCCTGGCCCATGTTGATGCCGGGCAGTCCGGCCAGAATAAATGGCCCTGCGTCGGTGCCAAACACGGTGCGGTCGTCGACTTCAACTTCGCCAAAAGACTTTACCGAGTCAGCGAATTTTGTGACCGCCGGAATCAAGTCATCGTGCCCGCCCATATCAAGCCGCACCACCGGACCCTGGCCGTTATCCAAAACGAGTGCGGCAACGTGGTTAGGCAGTTCGTCTTTGTGCATTTTGGTGTAAGCCAGCGAGCCCAGCAGGCCCTGCTCTTCTCCGGTGAAAAGCACAAAACGGATGGTGCGTTTGGGTTTGAAGCCGCTCAGCTTAATGGCCTTGGCCGCGCCCAGAGTTGTGGCAACGCCGCAGCCGTCGTCGGTGGCGCCCTCTGCCAGGTCCCATGAATCAAGATGGCCGCCCACAACAATCACCTGCTCCGGATGCTCGGTTCCGCGAATTTCGCCGACGACGTTCGCCGTATCCACCGGGCCGCTGGTGACGCGATTCTGCACGTTGATCAGTATGCGCACGCGCTTGCCCCTATCAAGAAAGCGGCCGATCTGCTGCTGGTCTTCAGCAATCATGCTCACCACGGGAATTTCATAATACGTGTCAAACCCCATTGCGCCTGTGTGAGTAAGGTGCATGCCGGCGGGAAATCCGCCGCCTTGTCCGCCAATGATGGCGACAGCATGGGCGTCATGCGCTTTTTTCAGGAAGTCGCCAAACTTGGCAAAATTATTCATGCTCGGCGGCGGCGCAGCGCCCTTTTTCACGATCAGCAGCACCTTGCCGGACCACGAAGCGGAATTATTCTTCATCTCGTCTTCAAGCTGATTGGAATTTACCGGCACGACGTCGGCTTCTTCTCCGCCTTCTTTGGTGGACCCAACCCAGCCCATGGAATCGAGGGTGAGCTTGCGGTGGATGGGAACAACCAGTTCCGCCGAGGCGGAAACGCGTGTCCAGCCGCGCGAGATCTGCCATTTTTCCGCGCGAACATTTTCCAGTCCTATAGCGCGCATCTTCTGCATGCCCCATTCAATGGCTTGTCCAGCTTCCGTGGACCCGGTCACGCGTCCGCCAATGTAGTCAGACAGCTCTTCCAGGTCGTTATAGGCTTCATTGCTCATCATTCCCTGTCCGGCAATGGCGGTCAGCGCGGGCATGGTGCCATCCTGGGCTGGAGCGGCGGGTTCGGCCGGATTGGCGGCTGAACCGCTCAGTGAAAACATGAACAGCATGATCAATCCGGCGATAAAAGAAAATAGTTTTCGCATTGTGGTGGCTTTGCCTCTTTAAGGAAAGGATTCTCAATCAGCGTGAAGGCAAATTATATCTCTTATGTAAGGGGCAGGGCATTGCTTAGGGTGAGCAGAGAGGCAGTTCATTTAGAATGAGTTCCGATTTTATGAAAATCTTCCATCTATTCTTAGCCCTGTGTGCAGGCAGCCTCGTCGCCCAGCAACTGCCGCCCGCCCCTAAAGCCCACATTGTTGATGTAACTCCCACTGCCGGTTACTTCAACGAACCCGCCATCGCCGTGAATTCTAAAAATCCACATCAGTTGGTGGTTGCATGGCAGATCAATGCGAGCGCTGCGTATTCCGCGGATAGCGGCCAGACGTGGAAAGTTGCGGAAGCAACCGCGCCCAAGGATTACCGCGTTTCCGGCGATGTCTCTCTCGCGTATGACGCTTCAGGCCACGCCATTCTTTGCTATATCGCTTTTGACAAGCTGGGCACAACAAATTACTGGGCACACGGCGCAACCCGCAATGGCATCTTCATCCGCCGCTCGGTTGATGGCGGCCAGACGTGGGAAGCCAATGCGATGACGGTGATTTCCCATGAGTCCACTCCGGGCATTCCCTTTGAGGACAAGCCCTGGGTCGTCGCCGACGCCAGCGGTCCGCACGCGGGCAATCTGTATATAGGATGGACACACTTCACTCTTGCGGCCAGCGATCTCCTGTTCTCCCGCTCCACGGATGGTGGCAAGACATGGTCCAGTCCCATCAAACTGAGCAGCGTTCCCGGTTTGCCGCGTGATGATAACGGCGCGCTGGAAGGCTTTCACGGCGTGGTTGGTCCTGACGGAGATCTTTACACCATTTGGGACGACCGCGACGGCATCATGATGGCCGTATCTCACGACGGAGGCGCTTCATTCAGCAAGGATCGCCGCATTATCCCAGCAGGACCGGGCTATTTCGGTATTACCGGCGTCTCCCGCTCCAACGGCTTCCCCCAGATCGGCCTCGATCCGGGCAGGATCGGAGGCAAGAACGATCCCCGCGCGGGCAAACACGGTGGCAATCTTTACGTCTCCTGGAGCGACTACAGCAATGGCGATGTGGATGTCTTTGTCTCTTCGTCGGCAGACCATGGCAAAAAATGGAGCGCGCCCATTCGCGTAAACAGTGATCCCATCCACAACGGCAAAGACCAGTTTTTCCAATGGATGGCCGTTGATCCACAAAGCGGCGCCGTAAACCTGATCTTTTATGATCGCCGGACGGACAACCAGCAAACTACCGTGACCCTGGCCCGCTCTGTTGATGGCGGCAAAACTTTCCAGAATTACACTTGGGACGCCGAGGCCTTCGACGCTGAAGGCGATTTCCTGGGTGATTATCTTGCGATCACCGCATCTGGCAACAAAGTGTTTGGCGCGTGGGCGCACCAGACATCGGAAGAAGGAAAGGTCGATCGCGGAAAAAAGACCCGGACCGTGCTGCGAGTGGGAACAGCGGATTTTAATTAGGTTATTAATCCCGACCGTGAGCGAAGCGAATGTTGAGGGAACCCTCTGGCCTCATCAATGCAACCGCTTGCCATAAACAGCGGTTGCAATCCAGCATCTAACTAAAGGACGTGGAGACAAGGAATAGCGATCTCTCGCTGCGCTCAAGATATGAAAGCTGATATTCGCATCGGCACTTCCGGCTATCATTACAAGCACTGGGTCGGCACGTTTTATCCGCCAAAGACGCCGGCATCAAAGATGCTCGATTATTACGTCCGTCACTTTGACACCTTGGAATTGAATAATAGCTTCTATCGTCTCCCATCGATTGAGGCTTTTGAAGCGTGGCGGGACGCTGCGCCGAAAAATTTTGTATTCGCGGTAAAGGCCAGCCGATTTATTACGCATAATAAAAAGCTCAAAGATCCTGAAAACGCGCTCAATAACAT
>JBARNL010000939.1:0-3067 GCA_049802955.1 Candidatus Angelobacter sp. | reverse complement strand
GCGCATGGCCCCGGCGGTGGCATACGCAATTGGGACAGGCGCCCAGGTGGGGTACACCGTTCATACAATCTCTTCAACCGGCGCGGTTACTACACAATTTGTTGCGTGCAGCGGCTGCCAATAACGACGGTGAACTGCACGATTTCACAGGTCATTGGTTATTCAGCGCGAAGGGTTGATGCAGGATCGATATGGGCAATGCGGCGTGTGGGCAGGAATGTCACAAATTGGGCAGCATGAGACGCAGCAGTGCTGCGTCTCTGCAAATGGATATTTGGAGCGCTCTGGTTATTAGTTCTGCCGTCTTTCTTCCCGATGGCTCGGGAGCGCCTGCTCCGCCTGCTTGGCTGAGATCAGCGGTCCGGGCACGCGGATTGTCATGTAAAGGAACGCGGCGATCACGCCGCCGCACATCGGAGCCACAATGAACAGCCATAGCTGCTTCATGGCCCAACCGCCGACGAGCACTGCGGGTCCAATGCTGCGCGCGGGATTGAAAGATCCATTCGTGATCGGGATGCCGGCCAAAATAATAACGGTCAGAATCAGGCCGATAGGAATTGCGGCAAAGCCCGCGGGCGCGCGATCATCAGTGGCCCCGAGTACGGTAAAGACCAGCAGCATAGTTAGAAACATTTCCGCCACAAATGCGGCTGCCATGGAGTAGCTGGCGGGAGAGTGATCGCCAAAACCGTTGGCTGCGCCGGCCAGTGAAGCGACAGATCCTCCGGGAGCACCGCTGGCAATGAAGAGCACTACGGCTGAAGCAATAATCGCGCCGACGCACTGGGCCACCCAGTAGCCGGCCGCTTCTCTTATTCCCATGCGGCGGCTCACCAACATTCCCATAGTGACCGCGGGATTGATGTGGCATCCGGAAATTGGCCCTACGGCAAATGCCATGGCCAGCAGAGAGAGTCCAAATGCCAGGGCAACGCCCTCATTGCCAACTTTTCCGCCAGCGATCACGGCTGTAGTCAATCCGGCGAAGACCAGAACAAATGTGCCAAACAACTCCGCTGCATATTTCATGCGACTTTCACCTCAGGGAGATTTTCAGCCACGACCAGAATCGAAGGAAGATCCGTCGACCAAGCGTGACAGTTTTACCGCAAACTCATCAATATCAATTTTTGAAATGTCAGCGGGAATTCTACATGGCAGAAATTGTTTTCGCACGTATCTGCGCTGGTGCCGATTCCTTTCTGCAAAGGGCCTGCGGCGTAGGAAGTTACTCAAGAGTTTATCGGGGATAGAAAAAGGCCATGGCACTGTTGGCATCTGTCATGGAGTGCGGCGCTCTCTATATAGTTTTGTATCAGACGTAAATGTAATTGGACGTAAGCCACTGGAACAGAATGGCTTAGCAGAAGTCTGGCTTCATTCGGCACGCCTTCAATCTGCAAACCGGGAGCGCGGCGCAGTGATCAAGGTCAATCGAAAAATCTTCACCATCTTGTACCGGCTGACTCTGCCGGGAAGCCTTCTTTTGGTTTTCTCAGCGCTGCTGATTCGCGTGGGCGTTCTGGCCGATCCACAATCGCCTCTGGTTAAGTTTTTTCCCGTAACGGTTTTCGGAATCGGCCTGGCGTTGAGCGCGTTTTTCCGGCGCAGCCGGCTGTTTTTTGCTTTGCTGGTGCTGGCCCTGGCGCAAAGCACTTTTGCCTGGGTGATGCCGCGTCTGGCAGCGGATTCCGCAAGGATTGTCGCCAACGCAATTGCCATTCTGCTGCCGCTGAACCTGCTGGTGCTGGCGTTTCTGCGCGAGCGCGGAATCATTTCACCCGCCGGCCGCCGTCGCCTTGCGATGGTGGCTTTGCAAGTAATGAGTGTTGCGATCCTGTGTATGCCAGCCGTGGCGCATATTGCCGCGCAGCTCAGGCGCGCATTTATCCCATTGATATTTTCCCAGTGGAGCGGCCTGTCACAACCGGCGTTGCTGGCTTTTATCATGGCCATCACCGTAATGACTGTCCTGTTGCTGCGTCGCTATAAAGCGGTAGAGAGCAGCTTGTTGTGGTGCGTGATAGCGGCGTTTATCGCGTTGCGGGCCGCAGGCGCCAGCCATCTGGATGGAGTTTATTTCGCTGCCGGAGGCCTGGCGCTGATTGTGGCGTTGATTGAAACGTCATACGCCATGGCGTACCTCGACGAACTTACGCAGCTTCCGAGCCGCCGCTCACTGAATGAAGCGCTGCTCAAACTGGGCGATACATACTCCATCGCCATGCTGGACGTTGACCACTTCAAAAAGTTTAATGACAGCTACGGGCATGAGTCGGGAGACCAAGCCTTGAGGCTGGTGGCGTCTCGACTGTCACATATTACGGGCGGCGGAAAAGCCTATCGCTACGGCGGAGAAGAGTTCGCTATTGTGTTCCCGAACAAGTCTTCTGAAGAAGTATTTGTTTATCTTGACCGTATGCGGCGGGTTATTGAGCAATCCGTATTCACTGTCCGCGGCGCCGACCGTCGCAGAAAAGGGAAGAGCGGAATAGGCCGTGGCAGCAAGAAACAGACCAACGTGACGGTGAGCATCGGTCTGGCCGCGACCAATGGCGATAAGCTTGCGCCGGCAGAAGTGCTCCGCATGGCAGACCAGGCGCTCTACAAGGCCAAAGCCAAAGGCCGCAACTGCACCATTACCGCCAAACTGAGCAAGTCAGCTGTCTCCGTGCAGCAGCCCAGCATGCGGATTCTGAGCGTAAGCTGAGGGGATCGGGTACTTAGTATTTAGTAGTTGGTCTTCGAAAAATTCCTATCCGGTAAGCGCTGGCCGCGAGTATCAAGCGTCTAAGGCCCTGTTGCGGTTGATTTTCCTTAATTTCCGTGAAACGATTCCTACGTTTACCACACTAACAATCGTGGGTAGTTGTGGAAGTGTGGCAGATCGCTCTGCCTCTTGCGTCTTGCGCCGCAGGAATCTCTCAATGAAGGACGTTCCGTCCAATAACGTAATCGCCTGGCAGGAAAGAATTGACTCTCTATCCAATGTCAATCGACGCAGTTCTCTGTTGTGACGGTTGTTGAAAAGGATTACTCAGATGAGCAAATTGCTTCCGAATAG
>JBARNL010000938.1:0-2404 GCA_049802955.1 Candidatus Angelobacter sp. | reverse complement strand
GGTTGAGAGCGCATAAGCCAGGATGGCGTTTGATCCCAGCCACAGGAACGGCCGCGACCACGCGCGCCAGCCGCGCATTTCAATGAGCCACCAGCAGAGCGCCAGCAGCAGGCACGCGGCTCCGGCGGTAAAGAGCACATAGGAACTCGTCCACAGCGGCTTGGAAATGGGAAACCAGGGATGCCATGCGTAACCAGCAGCCACACCCAGAACTCCGGCAAGCGCAAGGCCGCGCAGTTTCCGCGAGAGGCTTGCTGTACCGCGCAGAAATTCTCCCGCAAGTGTCCCCAGCAGCGTGGTTGCAATCGCCGGAAGGGTACTCAGCAGGCCTTCAGGATCGAAATCATGGCTGTAGAGGTGGCCGAACATCAGCTTGCGGTCAAGCCATCCGGCCAGGCTGCAATGCTCGACTCCAACAAGCCAAGATCGAGCTTGTTGGGGATCCCCAGGCTGCGTTATCCACGCGGCGTGATTGCATCCCGGCACCGGGACGAACCGTATCAACGCATAGTAGCCGGCGAGCAGTCCGGCAACCCATACGATACGCCCACGGCCTGACGTCCACAGCGTAATCACTGACGCGCACAGATACACCAGCGCGATGCGCTGCAATACTCCGGGATATCGCATGTGGGCAAAGTCAACATAGGGCAGGATGCGAATGGCATAGCCGATCAATAAGATCAGGGCGCTCCGCCGCGTCGCGTGCTTCAAGAGCACCAGACGGGAATCGCCACGCGCACGTCGCGCGGCAAATGACAGCACCATGGATGCCCCAACGATAAACAGGAAAAACGGAAATATCAGGTCCGTAGGCGTCCACCCGTTCGCATCTACCCACCATTTCCCCGGATACCAGACTGCCGGGTGCGCGGTCATGAGTTCGTCGGCGTGCCCCAGCGGCCAGTAAAAAACGTCTGAACCAGGATTGTTGACCAGGATCATGCCTGCGATCGTAAGGCCGCGGAAGACGTCCAGCGATTCCAGCCGCCGCCCCGTGACCGCACGTGTGTCGCCGGCAAGCGTTGCTCCCGGTTTGAGCGTGGTGTGAGTAGAGGTTGCCATCGCTTTGCCTGCGCCAAGTCCCTTATATCAGCGATTGCCAGCAGCCGGACAGAGAATCCTGCAAATCTTGAGTTTACGAATTACCGCCGTGTCTGAGCGATTCGCTGAACGTCATCTTGCGTTTGGCGAGACTGAAAGTAAACAATCGAGGGTGCATGTACCCATGCAAGTGATCTGATGTCGGCAGCGTGATTGGCTCAGCCAAACCCCAGTTCAGCTTCATGCGCGTTTGTTGGCACAATGCTGACAAAAAAATTGGGGCTGGCGTTTGCGGGGAATTCTTCGGCAGCCCCGTTTACGACTGTAGAAGCATCGGGCTGAGCCACAGTCGCAACTTGTTGGTAAGCGCAAGGACGCGTTACCTAATCTCAAAGGTAGCGGCATTCATCAAGTGCGGTCCGGGCGAATCAATATCCGGATCAAGCCGGCACAAGCCGAACCCGCCTTGATCGCCTGCCCACAGATGCCGGTATGGCTTGCCGCTGGCGGGATTAATTCCTGATCCGGTCAGCACCGCGCCGCCCCCAGGAGCAGTTACGCCATCGGCAAACTTCACCAGCGTTGCCGGACGAATGCTCAATCCGTGATTACCAACATTCCACCAGCGTCCAAAACCGCCGGCAATTCCCTCCGTGGGATCATCGGCGACATACAGGTTCATGTTTGTGCCGTCCAGGGCCATTCCACTCAGAAACTGGAAACCCGAGGCGTAATTCATGGTTACCTGCAAGGTCGCCAGGTCAACCAGCGTCACGTCGCTGGGATTGCCGACAAAAAGATTCCTGCCGTTAAGCGCCGGATAAAGCTGGTCACTCATCACAAAACTGGGCACTGCGGTTTGTGCCACCAGAATGTTGGTGCCATGGCAAAGCGTGTTGCCGTTCTGCGGTGTCAGGCATTGGTCAGCGTTGGGGATCACCCATGCTGCCAGTCCGTCGCCGCCAAAAAGATCATGGCCAATAAAGCCCAGGCCAAAATCCTTTCTGCCGTCCGGTGTGCTCCCGATCACCTGGACGTTGGTGCAAGGCAGGGGCTCGGTTTGAGGCCCTGGCACGTAAAAACCTTCAACGAATCAATGCGCGAGTTTTCGGCGGAGACTACATTTCGGAATATGAAAAGTCGGGCACCGAAACATGGTTTTTGGCTGATGCGCGGTGCCCAGCCGGCTACCAGTGCCGGTGCCCGACTTTCTTGCCGGAAGCCCGATTCCGGCGTTCCTCAACACCCTGCGAAGGGCGTGAAGAAATCAATCTTGAGCTTGCTGTATTTCAACTTGCTGCCCGATGAGCACTTCAGAATCGCCGTCATTTATTCCTGCGCGAAGTCCACGCATCTCGCG
>JBARNL010000937.1:0-21900 GCA_049802955.1 Candidatus Angelobacter sp. | reverse complement strand
CCTCATAAATGAGTTCAAATTCGCGCTCAAAAACGCCTAAGGACCAGCCATCACAGACAATGTGATGAAAAGTTCTGAGTAGGACATGGTGCTTTTCCTGAAGTTTCAGTAATTTCAGCCGCAAAAGCGGACCTTGCAGCAAATCGAAAGGATGTTCGCATTCAAGAACCAAAGCTTCCGCCAGGTTTGCCTGTTGGGCCGGTTCGTCCAACCTGCTCAGATCATCCAGACCCACTGAAATACGCACAAACGGCTCGATGATCTGGACCGCGACTCCTTCCTCTTCGCCGAACCGAGTGCGCAGAATCTCATGTCTGGCAACGATTGCATCGATCGTTTTCTGCAGAGCTTCCTTGTTCAATTCTCCACGGAGGTGAAAGGCCTGTGCCATGTTGTATTCCGCGCTGCTGCCCCGGAACCGATTGATAAGCCACAGCCTTTGCTGTGCATAAGAGATAGGCAACAGCTTGGGGCGAGGAACAGGTGTGAGCGGAATTCTGAGACAGCGCGACCCCTTGATCCGTGCCGCCAGCCTCTCCACAGTAGGCGTTTCAAAGATTGCGCGCACGCCCAGCTCAGCGCCGAGAACTGAACGGATCTGGCTTGAGAGCCGAGCAGCAAGAAGAGAGTGGCCTCCCAATTGAAAGAAATTGTCGCCAATGCCGACACGGTTGAGCTTGAGCACGTTGGCGAACATATCGCACAGCATTTCTTCTTCGGGTGTTCTCGGGCGGCGGTACTCCTGGTCTGTTCGAAAATCCGGTGCGGGCAAATTCTCGCTATCCAATTTTCCATGAACCGTTAAAGGAAACTGCTTCAATGGCACGATTGCAACCGGCAGCATGTGATCAGGAAGATACTGCGCTAGATAAAGCTCCAGTTCAGCAGCGTTGATCGCGCATCCAGCAGCCGGCACAACATATCCGACCAGCCGCTTCTCGCCCGATATGTCCTCACGCATCATTATTGCGGCATCTCTGACAGTGGGATGCCCAGATAACACAGATTCAATTTCTCCCAGTTCGACGCGAAAGCCCCTGATCTTGACTTGCTGATCAGCACGGCCCAGAAACTCGATGTTTCCATCGGATCGATAGCAGCCCATGTCTCCCGTCCGGTAGAGACGTGAACTGGGCTGGTCAGCAAAGGGATCGGGCAGGAACCTTTCCGCCGTTAACCCGGCACGCTGCCAATATCCGCGCGCCACTCCGGCGCCGCCGATGTGGATCTCTCCCCGCACCCCGACTGGGACGGGGAACAATTCCCGATCCAAAATGTAAATTCGGGTATTCGCAATAGGACGCCCAACAGGAGGCGACTGCCAGGACTTCGACATGCCTTGGCGCCACTCAAATACAGTTGAATATATGGTCGACTCGGTAGGGGCGTAGGCATTCAAGAACGTCCGCCCTCGTGACCAACGCGCTGCAATCTCATCCGGACAAACCTCTCCTCCTGCCACAATCGTTTGTAGCGCGGGATACTCGCCTACGGGTACCAGATTTAATAGAGAGGGAGGAATTGCAATCGTGCTGATGGCATTGGTCTGCAGGAGCTGCGAGAATTGTTGGCCTGACATCAATGTGTCGGAATCAACCATATACAGCCCCGCACCGGCATGGAAGGCGCTGAAAATCTCCAGCACCGAGGCATCGAAGGACAAAGATGCCAATTGCGCCACCCTGGACGAGTGTTTGATTCCAAAGATCCGCACTGATTCAGCGATCACGTTCGATAGCCCAGAATGCGTGATCAAAACCCCTTTAGGTTTCCCCGCGGATCCCGAGGTATAGATGATGTAAGCCAGGTTCTCCTGCATGCAGCGAGTTTCGGGGTTGGCCGCACTTTCTCTCGAAATGTCCTGCCAGTCTTGCTCAAGGCAAATAATGCCCGCTTCGCAATTTGCAAACTGGTCTCGAAATTGCTTTTGAGTGATGACAATCCCACTCTGAGCATCTCTGATCATGAAAAGAAGGCGCTGCTGCGGATAAGCCGGGTCCAGAGGCACATACGCTCCTCCGGCTTTTAGGACTGCCAGGATGGATGTCAGTGCATCGATTCCCCGTTCCAGACAAATGCTTACGCGGGCCTCTGGACCAATTCCGAACCTTTGCAGGCGATGCGCCAGCCTGTTTGCTCGTTCGTTTAGCTGGGTATAGGTAAGCTGCATGCCGTCCGCGACGACGGCAATGTAATCGGGAGTCCTGGCAGCATGCTCGGCGAACCTTTCATGAACGAAGCGTTTATCCGACCAATCAAGTGCGGTGTTGTTCCATATTTCCAGCAACTGGGTTTGTTCTTCCCGTGTTAGAAGCGTTGCTTGGTCCAGAGCATCATCCGGCCGGGAAACCAAACCTTTTAGCATGCCGATGAAGTGCCCCGCCATCTGTTCAATGCGCCACAGATCAAAGAGCTGCCGGTTGTAAATCCAATGAAATTCAAGACTGCCATCGTTTTCCCATGCATGTAACTCCAAATCGCAGCGCACCCGGAGGTGATCACCGGTGAATGGTTGTAGCTCCAGATCCTGCACAGGCTGTTCGTGGGCAGGCGCATTTTGCAATTCGAACACCACCTGGAAGAGCGGCATGGTATTGAGAGTTCGGTGCGGTGACAACTCTTCCACCAGCCTCTCAAAAGGAAGATCGAAGTGGCGATACGCATCCAACGTCACCGTACGAACGGCAGATACCAATTGGCGAAAGCTTTGCCGCCGGCCCACCTGTATCCGCATGACGACAGAGTTCAAGAAAAATCCAAGCAATTCTTCCAGTTGTGGGTCCTGTCGATTTGCAATCGGGGAGCCCAGTACGATGTCCGTTTGACCGCTGTAGCGCTCGAGCAGAGCTGCAAACACGGCAAGCAGAGTCATGTACAGCGTTGCCACACTGGAGCGACTCATCTGCTTGAGTGCAAGCAATTCTCTGCCCGGCAATACCGTGGTGCACACACTTGCCTCATTACTGGAGTGCGCGCCCCGTGCGCGATCTTTGGGCAATTCCAGTTCCTGAGGAATGTTCGCCAGCTGTTTTTTCCAGTAATTCAGGGAAGGAACCAAGCTCTCTTCTCCTAATCCACGCTGCCACAAAGCAAAGTCGGCATATTGCACCGGAAGCGGATTCAGAGGATCAGGAAGTCCCTGGTGAAAAGCCGAATAGAGAAGGGCGAACTCACGCCTGAAAATGCTCTCTGACCAGCTGTCCCACGCAATGTGATGGATCGTTCGCAGCAGAACATGCGTACGCGGAGCAAGCCGGAATAACTTCAGCCGCAAAAGCGGCCCGCGAGAGAGATCGAACGGCTGCTCCCATTCTCGCCGGAAACAGGAGGTGACTCGTTCCTGTTGTTCCATTTCTTGAAGTGAACTCAAATCCTCCAGCGGAATATCAATCCACAGTGTAGGTTGCACAATCTGAACTGCTGTACTTTCCACTTCGCCATAATGCGTCCTTAGAATCTCGTGCCTTTCTACGATCCTGCTGACAGCCCGCTCCAGAGCGCCAGTATCCAACTCGCCGCGTAAATACACGGCTTCCGGCCAGTTGTAATCTGTGTTGTCGCTTTCAAGTTGCTGAAGAAACCAAAGGCGCTGCTGACCGAACGATAGCGGCAAATGGGCAGGCCGGTGCTGTGAATGCAACGCCGGAAGGAGGTCTCGAGTACTGCTTTTCATGCGAAGAAGCAATTGGGACACTGTCGGCGTTTCAAAAATTGCGCGGATCGGAAGCTCGATGTCGAAGCTGGCACGAACGCGGCTTACGAGTTGCGTCGCTATCAACGAATGTCCACCTAGATCGAAAAAATTGGCATCCGTCGTAACGCTTTCGCGCCCGAGAAGTTCAGCAAAAATCGCACATAAGATTTCTTCTTCAGGTTTGCGCGGACCTCGTGCCTGCTGCTGGTCCATTCCGGATTCGGGAAGCGGTAGTGCGATGCGGTCTAATTTGCCATTCGGCGTCACGGGCCATGCATCCAGGACCATAATGGCCTCTGGCACCATATATTCAGGCAAGGTGGTACGCAGAGCTTCCCTTAACGCCTGTCTCAATTTTGCGGATTGACCGTGATCCAATGCCAAACTTGTTTGGTGCCGGACGATGACATACCCCAGTAGCTGTTGTTTACCTCCTTCATCGCGTTTTATCACCATTGCATCCCGCACCTGCGGCTTTTGGCGGAGCGCTGCCTCAATCTCGCGTAGTTCAATTCGCTGACCACGGAGTTTTACCTGCATATCGGCACGGCCCATAAACTCGAGAGTCGTATCTGGTCGCCAGCGAACTAGGTCGCCGGTGCGGTACATACGTGTACCAGAATCTCCAAACAGATCGGCCACGAAGCGCTCAGCTGTCAATGCCGGCTGGCGGAGGTACCCGCGCGCCAAGCCGGCGCCCGCGATGTAAAGTTCCCCAGTTACGCCGGTGCTTACCGGCTGAAGTCGATCATCGAGGACGTATACACGGGAATTCCAGATCGCCCGGCCGATTGGTGGAGCTTGCGAACCAGCCAGAGGACCTGCGATCGTCGCCATCACGGTCGTCTCGGTTGGACCGTATCCGTTGAACATCCTCCGCTTGGAAGACCAATCAGCAACCAGTCTGCCGGAACAGGCCTCGCCCGCCACAAGCAGAGTCTCCAATGGCACTTGGTCAGAATTCTCAAGGGTTGGCAGCACTGCCGGAGGCAGGACAGCATGAGTAACTTGGTTGGCAACCAATATATTTTGGAGGTCAATCCCGGTTCTCATGTCCTCCCGGATCAGCACAAGCGCGGCTCCGAAGCCGAACGTCATCAGCAATTCAAAGAAGGATGCATCGAAGCTCAGTGAGGCGAACTGCAACACTCGCGAATTGCTCGAGATCGACAGAGAATCCGATTGGCTCCGCCACAGCGAGGCAATTCCACGGTGGGTTACAACGACACCTTTAGGAATGCCGGTGGAACCCGAGGTGTAGATCACATAGGCCGCATTGTCTGCACACAGCACACGAGGCAGGTTGAGCGTCGGGCAGCCGGCAATTTCTTCCCAATCTATATCAAGCTCGATGGTTCGCGCCTGGGTTGCAGGAAGCCGGCTTTGCATTGAGTGAGTGCTCAAGAGCAGGGGAACGTTGCTGTGATCCAGGATCAGAGCGATGCGATCGGCAGGATAATGAGGATCTAGGGGAACATACGCAGCTCCCGCTTTCAGGATACTCAGTACCGCAATCACCATCTCGAAGGAGCGCTCCAGGCAAATGCCCACCGGCACTTCGGGGCCGACTCCCATTTTTTTCAAGTAGTGCGCCAGTTGATTCGCTCGCGCGTTAAGTTCGCCATATGTCAGAGTGCCATTCTTATGAATGATCGCCAAAGATTCCGGGTCTCGAGCCACGTGCTGCTCGAAGAGGCTGTGGAGCGTGAGTTCCGATCCAAGATGTTTTTCAGTTCGGTTCCGCTCGACCAGAAGCTCGTGCTTCTCCTGCGCGGTCATTAGCTCCAGTTCACATATAAGGCCCGCTGGATTTTTCACCATGTGATCAAGCATGCGAGCGTAATGTCGCGACATCTGCTCAATTCTCCAGGGATCGAATAAATCCGCGCTGTATATCCATTGCAACTCCACAGAATCGTCGTGCACCGAGACGTCTATTTCCATATCAAAACCGAGCCGCCGGCGCTCGTTAAGAACACGTTCAGCCCGCAGTGTTTTAAACAGCGGCAGCAGAGGCGGATTGTCATCCACCCAAAATTCCACCTGGAAAAGGGGAGATATATTCGGCCTGCGGCGTGGCGCCAACTCCTCCACCAGACGTTGAAATGGCACATTTTTATGCTGATGGGCTTGCAGTGTATGCGAGCGAACCGAACCCACCATTTTCTCCACCGTCCACTCAGGATCGATCTGGAAGCGCATCACTAGAGGATTGTCAAAAAAACCTATTAGGCCTTCGAGCCGGGGATCTCTTCTGGCACTCAGAGGAGAGCCGATGACGATATCGTTGCTACCACTATAAATCCGCAGCAACGCGGCAAAAGCGGAGATCAGCGCGACATATGGCGTGATGGAATAAACGGAGCAAAATTCCCGCAAGGCATTCAGTTCTTGACCATCAAGGATGGACCGGCAATCGTGAGCTGCAGATGTCTGCTGTTTGCCGCGCGCCCTATCCATGGGCAGCTCAAGTTCTTCGGGAATGCCCGCCAACTGGTCCTTCCAGTACCGTAAATCAGTGCTGAGTGAATGATTATCCAGCGATTCACGTTGCCATGACGCATAGTCACCATACTGAAAGGACAAGGAAGGCAGCGGGTTTTCCCGGCAACCATCAAATGCCTCATACAACATGCCTAGCTCGCGGTTGAACAGCGCGGCCGACTGGCTATCGAACACCATGTAATGGAACGTTCGTAGAAAGACATGATCGTCAGGACCCAGTTTCAGAACTCTGGCGCGGAGCAGAGGGCCTTGCCGCAGATCGAAAGGTTGCTTCCATTCGCAGGAGAGGGCAGTTGACAAATTTTTCCGTTGCCCGTCTTCATCCAAACCACTCAGATCCTCGACAGGTAAATTGACGCGCAGCTCCGGCATAACCACTTGCACGGGGCCGGCCTCTCCGTCAGCAAAACGTGTTCTCAGGATCTCATGCCGGCTCACGATTGCATTGATGGAGCGCTGCAATGCGTCAAGGTTTAATCTACCACGCAAGCGCATGGCTTCAGGCAGATTGTATTCCGGGCTTGCCCCCTGTAATTGATCGACAAACCATATCCGTTGCTGTTCAAACGACAAGGGTACTGAAACGGCATCCGGACTCCACACTGGAAGGGCGCGATCAGGACCGCTGCTCTCAACCGAACCATGATCGGATCCTTCAACATGGATACAGTGTTCTGTAACGGCAGGAACAGCAGGGACCTCGGACGGTTTTTGCATCATGCACCTTGACCGGAAGGAAATTCAGGTTTGTGAGGCTACAGTGTTAGTATCCGGAACGCTCTCCCGTCCTGCTTTGTTGCGCCTGGAGAGACGCTCGCAAGCCGCATCGAGCAAATCCTGTTCTACCCAGAAGCACAAACGGAGGAGGCCCGAGCTGAACTGGCCATTGAAGAATTCATTGCCTGGAACAACCGCAATTCCAAACTCTTCGATCATGGCCATGGCCGCATCCAGATCATTGTCGTATCGGGCGCGGTCGTAACCCGCCAGGACATAAATTGAACCGTCAGATCGAAGAACCGCAAATCCAGCGTCTCGCAAGGCTTTAGAAATCTGAGCTTTTTTTTGGTCATATTGCGTTCGCAGCCGGTAAAAAAAACTATCTGGAAACTGGAGGCATCCAGCGATAGCGTGCTGTAAAGGTGTAGGAGCACACAAATAGGTCTCATCGGATTGCACGCCCAACGCTCCCATCACATTGGCTGGACCAACCAGCCATCCGACGCGCCAGCCAGTCACGGAAAACGATTTGCCGGCGGAAGACAATGTAAGGGTGTTATCAAACATTCCAGGAAGGCTGGCCATTGATACGTGGGTGCTGTCTGTGGCAACAATATATTCATAGACCTCATCGCAGACCACGATCACACCCAAATCCCGGCAGATAGAGCCGATTTGCTCAAGTTCCAGCGCAGAAAATACCTTACCCGTCGGATTGCTTGGATTGGACATCACCAGCAGCTTCGTGCGCGCGGTAATACTCGAGCGCAGATCTTTCCCAGAGACTTTCCAATCTGTCCCCGTCAGCCTTACATACTTTGGTACGCCGCCGTGCCCAACAACCTGGCGCACGTGATACTGATAAAACGGCTCAAAGAGCACGACTTCGTCCCCTGGGCTGATAAAGGCTTTGCAGATCGATTCAAGTCCACCGGTTGCTCCAGAGGTAACCAGGACATTGGCGGAGTGGATCGGTATGTGATTGTACGTGGCGTATTTGGCTACTATGGCGGCCTTGAGGTCAGGAAGTCCGTCGGACGGTGCATAGCAATGGTGCCTTGTACACATGACGTTTTGAGCAGCTTGCAGTACATTGGGATCAGGTTCCAGGTCGCAAATGCCGGGCCCTAGATTGATACATCCTTTTGCTCCAGCACGCAGAAATACTTCGCGAAGGCCAGACAGACTAGCATGCTGAGCTTTCGGCGCGAGCTTCTCCCGCATTCCATCAGGTGCTTTTGAGCCGGAATGGATTTGTTTGGGCAGGTGGCGATTATAAGCACACCAACATTACAAACGGAAGCGTTGCCGATAGAAAAGTTGTGGAATTCCTTTTTGGTACTTTGATTCAGCCTGATTAGTTCCATTTTGGTACTCGACACCTTGTACCATCATTTAGCTTTGTACATAACCGAACCTGTACCCCTGCTAGGGTTGGCACATGGATTCAGCATGTTTATTGGCTATTTGTGGATTTTTGTAGCGCCTTTAACACAGATAACCTTCCAGCCGGGATACATATCCTGTGGGTTAAGACTTACATCATCGGAGTATGAATTGTTCTCGGGCTATTCTGAGAGTAAGATGCTCCACTATGGCGAGCGATAAACCGATCTACATACTCGGCACAGGGTTGTCCCACGATGGTTCTGCCTGTCTTCTTAAGGACGGCCGCATTTGCGTTGCCATCGAAAAAGAACGAATCACCCGAAAAAAACACGATGGCGGCAATGACACCGGGACGATCCAGTATTGTCTTGATGCCGAGGGAATTCAAATGAGCGACTTGAGCCTGATCGTTCAGAACGCCAACTTCGGCATGTTTGAGTTCGGCAGCAACTGGTTTCTTGGCAAACGCCTTGTTGCCGATGACATGCCGGTGGTAACGATTTCGCACCATCTCGCCCACGCCTATAGTGCATTTGGCACCAGCCCTTTTCGTGATGCTGCGGTGCTGGTCATTGATGGTTGCGGCAACGGCTTCGACGAATGTATTGATTTGAAAGGCGCTTCTATTCCTGAACTGCCCAGCGGGGATTTGGCGCCACTTTGGTTCGAAAAAGACAGCTATTACAGTGTCAATGACGGTGCGTTCACGCCGCTCTATAAGGATTTCTCACCCTTTGGGATGTCGTTCAAATCATACCCCATGTACCCTGGCACCACCCGGCACTCGATTGGTGGGCTCTATGCGGGAGTGAGCCGATACATTTTCGGGGGTATGGATGATTCCGGGAAGCTGATGGGCCTGGCGCCATACGGGCGGGCAGGTGTGTATGATTTCGAGGTTTTTGAATTGCGTGACGGCAGAGCATTTGTCCGATATGACTGGATGAAGGATTTTAAAGATCCCTGCCGTTCTGAAGAGCAATTCAAGACACACTTCCAGTCCTATGCTGACCTGGCGTACTGGGTCCAGCGAGAGGTGGAACGGGCAATCCTGTATATAGTCCGCTCCCGGTTTGAACTCCATGGCTCGCCCCGGCTCTGTTATGCAGGTGGCGTTGCACTCAACGCGGTGGCGAACCGGCGCATCCTGCGGGAAACACCGTTTAAAGAAATCTATATCCAACCCGCGGCCGGTGACAACGGGCTGGCAATTGGCTGCGCATATTATGGCTGGATGAAGGTGCTTAAGCGGGAAAAAGTCTGCCACGATGGTTCTACACATTTCGGGCGGGTGGCGCGCTCAGACGAGGTTTTGAGCGCATTGCAGGCATACGACGATTCCATAATAGTCGAGGAAACATCGGATTTCGTTGAAGCGACTGCGGAAGCCTTAAGTTTGGGGAAGGTAGTTGGCTGGTTTCAGGGAAGATCAGAATTCGGCCCGAGGGCACTCGGCTCAAGAAGCATTCTTGCCGACCCGCGGCTGCCTGAAATCGGCCAATACATCAACAGAGAGGTAAAATTTCGGGAAGACTTCCGGCCATTTGCGCCGTCGGTCCCCATCGAAGACGCCGCTACTTTTTTCGAAGCTTCCTCTGAAAGCCCCTACATGTTGCTTGTTGCAGGCGTTCGTCCGGAGTGGCGACAGGTAATCCCCAGCGTAGTCCACAAAGACCACTCTGCGCGAATCCAAACCGTCGATCGACAACTATCCCCCATATTTCACCGCCTCCTGAAAACCTTTCAACGCCATACCGGAATCAGCGTGTTATTGAACACTTCCTTCAATAGACGGGGAATGCCTATTGTCGAGACTCCGGAAGATGCCATTGAGTTCTTTCTCTCGTGCGGCATTCACGTTCTTGTCATTGATCGCTACCTTGTCCAGAAGAGGGAGATGAAAGTGGAACATACGATGTCCACGCTTTTTCCCGATCAGGTCGTGCAATCTTTAAATGTTAATTTAGAGCAGGCCGTTCAGCTCGGCGGGTTGTATCAATTCAACATCGGTACAGTTCAGACATTTACCATTGATCTCTCCAGCGGAGGGGCACAGATCCAGGAGGGGCAACCCTCGCGCAACCCTGACGTTGTGATCGAAACAGGAGAACCAGAATTTCGCAAGATCCTGGCAGCCCCGGAACGTATTGGCCATTACATTAACTCGGGACAAATCAAAGTAGTTGGTGATAAAAACCGCGCTTATACTCTAGCAATGCTTTTCAAACGATAAAATGGAATACGATATTGACGGTTGTTGCATATTAATGCCGGAGCAGCCATAACAGGCCACGTAGCGCCGCTGTTTTGCTATGACTAGTTTGCTTTCGGTTATACCGGGAGCCACTTAGGATTTATTGGTAATAAGTGCTCCTCTTCAGCCGTTTGAAAAAAGGATTTTAGACATGCAGGCTGGAAAACAATTGTATTTGCGGCAGAACATCCAGGTTGAACCACTGATGGACCACTGGTATGCCTGGTCTCACCTGATCCCACCTGCTACCGCCGCAAGGAACATCACAGAACGCCATTTGAAGATCATGGATTCCTATATCAACGCGCCCCAGGTCCATGCCAATGCAGTGGCAAATCCTAAAATGGCGGGCGGGCCATTCATCGATTATGGTGGAGCGCGAGTAGGTGAAATCCGCGCTTTGCGTGACTCCATTAGAACCAAGAGGGCGCCTTTGATCGAACTTTCCAAAGCCTTAAGCGACCTTGACGCCATGCTGCGCGACATGGCCAGAGGATATAGCCTGCAGCCCCTGTATTGCCAGGTTCCCGATATTCTGCGGGGGTATGTGGAACTGGCTTATGATCTGAACAATCAGCCATCATTCCGCATCATTGAGCCCCTGCTTTACAAGAGCAAGTATTATGACCGCTCTCAACAGAGCCTGATGTTGTCGGTCATTTCAAATGACGATCGGCCCTTTGTATTGAGCACTCCGCGGCTCGAATCCGATATCAGCCTGCATCTTGCGTTGCCGTTCGATCATGAGATCATTGACGATCTGTTCCGGTTGAAAACGACTCCGCGATCATGGCGTCAAATAAAGGAAATGTTACAGATCCCTGACAACAAAGATGACCTCATGCAGTCCTTTCTTACAGAGGAGCCTCCACTGCGGTATGTACCTTATGAGGGCAGTGGGATCCGCTGGAGATATTTTGGCCATGCCTGCATACTGATTGAATCGCAGGGGCTCAGCATATTGTTCGACCCTGTTCTAAGCTACACGTACGAGAGCGGCATCTCACGCTACACCTACCTGGATTTGCCTGATCAGATTGATTATGTATTGATTACCCACAATCATCAGGACCACGTTCTATTTGAGACATTGCTCCAGATTCGGCACAAGGTCGCGAACATTATCGTTCCAAAGAACGGTGGCGGGAACCTGCAGGACCCTTCGCTTAAGCTTATTCTTCAGAATTGCGGATTCAAGAATGTAATCGATGTAGCCGAGATGGAGGAGATTGAGCGTGGAAGGATAAACATTACTGGGTTGCCATTTCTGGGTGAACACGCGGACCTGGATATCCAGACCAAAATGGCATGGCTCGTAAGAATAGGGCCGCACGCACTGCTCTTTGCGGCTGATTCCTGCAATATCGAGGTCCGGCTCTATGAACATATCCGACGTGATATTGGCGACGTGCATGCAGTTTTCCTAGGCATGGAATGCGATGGCGCGCCTCTTAGCTGGCTTTATGGTCCTCTGCTGACGCGCCGTGTTGAACGATCCATGGATGAATCGCGCCGACTGGCAGGCTCCAACTATGAACAGGCTCTTGATATTATCAATATATTCAATTGTAAAGAGGTTTACGTCTACGCAATGGGCCAGGAACCCTGGCTGAATTACATCATGAGCATCAAATATACCGATCAGTCGCGCCCCATAGTCGATTCAAACCGCTTGATCAGCGCATGCCGGGCACGCGGCTTAGTGGCAGAAAGATTGTTTGGCGAAAAAGAGATTTTGCTCGAATCTGCTGAAAGCAACAATGCAATAGCCGACCCTATATCAACCCGGTTGACCGCGCGACGAGGAGTCCGTTAACCCTGGGATCCTCCTGGAGGGGAATGACTTGCGGGAGGAAGTCCGCGACCACGAGAGAATATCCGCGCGGCTGCGCGGGGAACAAATGATGGTGTCGCGACAGATCCGGCAGAGTGATTTTGGAAGTCTTCTCGCGTGGAAAAGGCTCGGTATCTCGCCCGAGCGCAACCCTATTTTTTGGCAACACGTCCGTGACAGCACTCGCCAGATGGCCTGCCAGTTGTTCCGAGCCGTCGTACCCAGAATGCATCCACCGAACCCGGCCTTCGCCATCGAGCACATGCGCATTTGGCAGCCAAGATGATCATAGAGAGGCTCATCGCGGCTGCCCCAACGCCCATGGGCAGATTCGAGTTCCATCGAACGAGAAGGTCTCCCGCGACAAGGAATGCAACGAATTACAGGCCTTGATGAAGCCCAAATTAACAGCTTTGTTATCTTCGGCCATGCAAGTCGCTCCATTTGTTTGATCGGTTCCTTGTGGTTTGATTTGTTCTTTTTCTTGCGAGCATCTCCTGCAAAGGAAACCAACATGGGCAATTCCCCACTCGTGGTCGAGGGGAATCCTATCGTGATCTCCAATCGTTTGCATTCTTCGTTTGCCTCCATGGCGATCAGGCTGCCATCTTTGATCTCTATGTTCCCCAGGTAATGGCGATCCATAAGTCTTCCATCGAGTTGTCGTCAAAATAAAGCGTTAGCGGAGGATGCGTGCTGTCGGTGATGGCGGCTGGCAGAGGGATCTTTGTCAGACTGCCGGTAACAAGATTGCCCATCGTGGGATTTTTCGCCAAGATATCCGCGTTTCCCGTCTGATCGGCTTTGTCGTTCAGATTTACGGTTGCTTTCTTGTCGGCTGGCAACATTTGGGCGAAGAACTCAATCCCTGTGATTTTGACCGGCTTGGGTGCTTTCCCGGCCAGGATGGCTTGAGACCAGAACGGATCGAGCTCCGGGACGAGGGACAATTGCAGCTTTGCAGTGGGGGCAGGGGGAATGCTTTGAAACTTTGCCCACTGCGTCGGGAATTCGTGCCGCACAGAGAGCAGGCGGACCGAACCGACAGTTTGGGACTTGGCAATGAGCGTCTGCAGATTGCTGACGGCAGGCGACTTCTGCACGTCGCCGCCTTCTCGCGCCGAGTAACGGATGTGGAGAACGGCGTCGGTGATGGTGTCGAAGTCGAATTGGCGTACGGCCGATGGCAAGGTTAACTGCCATTGACTGCCGGCCACACCAGAGTGTTCGAAGGGAAGATAGCGATCATCTCTCAGGTTGGTTTCGAACAGGCCGCCATCGGATTGAGCGGAACTGGTGACGATCGACTGAATGGTCCCGTAGTAATCGTTGAAGCGGGGATCGTCGGAGCCTTGCCGGGCGTACTTGTTGTGGTAAAGGCCGGTTCGAGTGCGTATGGAGCTCTTCTGCAGGGTGAGGGTGCAGTTGACGCTGGTGTAAGGGCCGGCGATGCACGGTAGTGTTAGAGCGATGGTTTTGATGCGGCGGAAGTAATGGCCGGGGCCATCGAGATCGAACGCCTCTTCAGGCAGCGTGAAGTTGCAAGTTCCGGTGGCACGCAGTTGCACCAGGGCCAGAGGATCGATCTGCAACAGGCTCACATGTTTGGTGAGCTCGTATTCCCGTTGGCTTAAATCGTGGTAGGCCATTTCCATGGTTTTCACGTCGAACAATAACTTTTCACCGGCCATGAGGCCTTCGGTGCCATTGAGATAGCTGTACTGAATGTAAGAAAGGGACGAATCTCCCAATTCATTCTGCAAGGCACGCTCGGCTTTCTTAGCGACTTCAAATGCGAGTTGAAACGCGGTGGTGTAGAGCGCTTTGATTTCGCGCTTCATCCAGGCATAAAACCCGACGGTCGTTTCCTTGATCTGATAGCCGCCATCAACCTGGTTGCCTCCGAGGAAGTCGACAATCTGCTGGGCGTGCTGCATCTGTATCAGATGGTTGTCATATTCTCTCTTGGCGATGGCTTCGCGAATCTGGGCTCCGCGTGTCTGCTTGAGGATTTGGTTGACGTCAGCCCTGGCGGAATTGCTCTGGAAGGTCCACTCGAGTTCACGGCGAGAGTACGAGCCGATTTTGGAGGCGTTGCCAGCCTCGTACGAAAATTCGTCGGCCACCGCGCGCACGGCGGCAGCAAGGGCCTCGGTGTTGAAGCTCAAATGGTGTCCGCCAAAATCGATGGTGGCACCGCAGCCCATGGGCTGAACATGAGCTTTAAACTGCGGGATGAGAGCGAGGATGGCGCCAACTGTGTTGATCCCGTTTGCGGTCTCCTGCAGGTCGTGGGCGATGGCAAGCTTTTTCAATTCCTCGACTTCATTGTTACTGAGACTCTTTACCTCGCCATCGCTCACTGAAGTAGAATCCTGCGAAATATCGGGAGTAATGGCATCGAGCGCCATCTGCGGCTCACTCGAGCCATCTGACTGGGTGAAGTTGAAGTTCTGAAGGCCACGCAGATCGAGATCGCTGAGTTGCGGAATCCCATTTTGGATTTGCGAATCGGTATGACCGAGCAGCTTTTGATAATACGAGTATCGCTGCACGGCGGTGGCCAGCGTGAGTTTGAGAGCTTGCGTTGCCTTTTGTGTTTCCTGCCATTGTGAATATTTCACCATCTGGGCTAAACCAAGGATGGTATTTTCGTGTTGGGCGCGGAGCAAGGAGAGAGATTCGTTGTCCCGTTTCTCAACAGCGGCCAGCAGGGCAGCGCCTAAGGAGATTACTTCCTGGCAAATCTCGGTGGTCTTCGCAACCAGAAATTGGAAGCGAACGAGTGGCAAGGGCTGGTTCAGACCGCTAACGATCGAGCTGACGTCCAGACCGGATGCGGCGGCACGGACGAGAAGGGCCGGGTCGATTGGAGGATCGTATAGCGGGAGCTGCTGAAAGATACCCTGTAGATTGAGGCTGTTGTGAATCTTGAAAAGCCGGTCGGCAACGGTGTCCCAATAAGCGAGAAGCTTGTCGTTTTGCGGAATGCAGAAGTAGAGAGTGTGTCCGATACTGGGAAGAATCTGGGTTCCCGTGGCGGAACCGCCGGAGCCGCCAGGAGCGACAATATCGAACGGGAGGTCGACCTCCATGTTGACCATCTCGTTGCCGAATGCGTCGAGCTTACCCCGCAGCTGATTGTAAGTGAGGGCAGTGACCGAACCCTCGCGGGGAACGGGCTGCGGCTTAGTTCCCAAAATGTTGGCGGCCATGATGTACAGTTGCGTGGCCTCATTGATGGTTTCGATAGTGTACTGCTGGAAGAGGGAATCTCCCCAGGCGATGATATTGTCTAGATATGCCATCACCGTTTTGAGCATGTAGGCAGTGGGACGAAATTGGGCGACAGCCCATGGCTGGAAGGGATTTTGCATCCAGTCCTTGATACTTTGAAAGGTCTTGGTCTGGAGTGGAACGTCTTGTCCGGTGGAGAGGTTCACAAGAATCTGCTCGATCATCTCGACATCGGAATACTGGAACGGTTGCACTTGCCAAAAACGCTGGGGTGTAGGTCCAGGGCTGTTGTCAGTGGGATTGAAAATGTAGTGGAACCAGTTCTGCGCATGCTGGTACTGCTGGTTCTGGCTGAGATGGACTGCAATAAGCAAAGGCGCGTGAAAGAAAATTTCCCAATTATAGATGGAGTAAGCGCCGTCGGAGGTGAAGTCAAGGTTCTTGACCGGATACGGCGAGTGAACATTCGACGCAGGATTATAGTGTGAGCTGTTAAAAATGCCTTCATAGAAAAAGGGTTGAGGCACACCGCTGCGAATGGAGACGCTGGTGTTGTTCGGCAGATTGATCCACGAGCCGTCGTTGGTGAGGACGGCGGAAGCGGCTCCGCTGGGAAGAGTCACCACCGTGTAGTCGGGGACAATGTCGTTGGTGCCAGGAACTTGGATCCCACTGGCAGAGAGAACCGGAATCTGGCCGGGCAGCGTAAAAGTGAGATCCGACGCGAGCTTCGAAGTTCCACCCGCCGAGGTAGCCATCGCGGTTCCGGCAGAAATTTTTACCTGCGTGTTGTCGGGCAGGAGAACTGGGGTACCTACCGATAAAGAAACGGACGGTCCGCCGCCAGGCCGGGGCGCGGTAATAGATGCCGTGAGTGTGGCCCGCGTACTATTGGGTTGTACGGTCAGAGGCGAGGGTACCGTGCTCGAATTGGGCTGCGGCATGTAGAGGGTATCGGAATCTTGGAGTTCGTGGATGCCGCCATCGTTGAGGCGCTCGATGAGAGAGAGCTGAGCCGGCGATACGTGAGGCAGCGCGGCCCGATGTCCGCCAACATAAGGATGAAAATGGGCAAAGAGTTGATAGCTGAGGCTCCGCTGGCGAAGCGTGATATAAGACGGAGCCCACTTCCATATCCCATTGACGGTGTAGGTTCCGTATGCCCGCGAGGAATCGACCAGATTGTGAAAGCTTGCAGCTCGTTGCACCATAATGTTTTCCCCTTAAGAGGTCTTCCGAGTTGTGGCGAGCGCAACCGCGGGCGCCGATGACTGTTTGCTGCCGATATTCCGCAACTGGTTGAGGGTGATTCCCTGCGGACCAACGACATTCTGCTTCGTGAGCAAGCTGCCGAAATTCCCCAGAGTCGAGTTGGAAATGCCTGGGATCGAACTGCCCAAACCTGCGGGCGCGGAGACACTCATTCCACCATTTTTCGTAATGAGCGAGTCCCCGAAAGAAACTGCAGTGGCCGGGTCTGTTACCCAATCTGTAGTCTCCTGCATGCGAAACACGGAATTCACGGGATCTCCTGGATTGGTTGGAACTGGACCCGCCACAGGAACCTGCGCTATGACCGGGATATTGTCGAAGATCGTAGGATCAGACCATTGGCTACTCGATACTCCCGGTGTGATCGCCCATCCCGACCACTGATCGATGGTGACTTCGCTCAACGACGGTTCTACAAAGAACGTGAGTTCGTCGGAGAAGTTGGTAGGACTGGCGGACGGATTGAACGTGTCTTTATAAAACAATGGGCTGACCAATGCACCGGCCTGGTTATAGAGAGGCTCGGTGGGATCGAGGAAGGGCGCCGGCGCGACCGGATTCGCGCAAGGCAAGATCGCGAAGTTGTGAACGGTCTGAAAGATGCCGGCGGAATCGGGAATGCCGCTGCCGCTGTTCTGAACGTTGTCCTCGAACGAGGCTGATAGACTGCCGCTCCCGGTGAAGAGTGTGGCATCGACGTTGTTTGCGTTGTAAGGATTCGGAGCCGCGGCCTGCCAGTACTGTGGGCTGAAATCAGGAGAGCAATTCTTACTTGTCACGCGGAAGGCATAACCGCCGCCGCCGATTTGAATTTGCACCGGTTGTCCGTATCCACGCAACGACATGGGCATCTCGAGTCCCATGACCGCCCTGGCGCTGCCCGCACTGAAGTGACGGAATCCATAAATTGGTGTGAAGTCCAAATGAACTCGCAGCGCTCCTTCGTTCCCATTTGCATCCAGTTCCTTGGAAACGTGGACGTAGACGCTGGAAGGGACGAAGCCATCCGAGACCAGGACGGCAGCCGTGGAATTGGGATCGCTGCAGATGGGATTCGTCCACTTGCCCTGGAAAAATTCAACCCAATGCAGTTGTACTTGCACTTGCGGTGTGGCTTTGACTTGGGAGATGCCGCCGGCGAGCGTGTCGAAAGATAGGTCGCTCACATGGCCGGTGGGTCCACCGCCGGCGTTTTGCGGCGGCTGTTGTTGAAGAATGAAAGTTACCCAGAAGATGTTCAGCCGGCCTTTCCAGATAGCGAGGACGATGTGGTCACCGTCAATGTCTGGAGTGACGGCGGTCCAGCCGGACCACACCCCGGTGGAGTAGGTGCGATAGAAATATTTGTGAGGATGGCCGTATGTGCGGCCGAGTACATGCAGAGTGCTCAACGACCCGTCGCTTACGTTCTGGTCCAGATAGGTCGCGACGATGTCGAGACGAGCGCGGGCATCCAGGCCCTTGAGGTAGGCGAAGAAAGCGTCATCGGCAAGGTCGCTGGTGACATTGCCCTGGAGCAAATTGCTTTCCAGTTGCTCGAATAGATCGGTCTTGTCGAGGCGCAGTTCGGGCTCCATCCAGTTTTCGGGGAAGAGGAAGATTTCTCGATTCGCCTGCCAGACACGGTAGCGCTTCATCCAAGCCCACCAATCCGCGTCAATGGCTTGAGGGGAGATGTTGAGAGCCGGATTGGAGTTGTCGTTCTCTAGGTTGAGCAGGCAGCGTTGCACGAACGTCTGCACGGAGGACATAGCGAGGCGAAGGCGCGAGGATTGAACGACAGATTCCATTCCGGGATCGATGAGGAAATATTCGAAGAGCTGGTTGGAATTCTCGAGGTCCATCACATTAATAAGGTAGGCGACGAGGGCGTCACGTTTCTTCTGACGGAGATTGTTGAAGACGGATTGTGCAATCGGCTGCCAATTGGGGGTGGTGTATTGCGCTTTAACCGAGTTCTTGAAGTTTTCTGTGATTAGGCCGGGAGTAGACGAGCTTATGGGCGGCGCTGCCGAGGCGATCACGGTGGAAGCCGTGAGCGAAGTGACGGGGATTCCGACTATTTGCAGCAATTGCAGTGCCTCCCAGATTCTGCGAACGCCTTTGTTGTTGCCGAAATCTCCAATGGCTTTCACTTGACGATTCGCACCGACAATCTGATTCTTGATCAGCCCGAAGTATTCGGCGATAGCACGCACGGTTGCGGCGTCGCGGCGAGTAAGGTTGGCGAGACTTGTCCAGGGGGTAGAGAGATTCAGGTTCGCATTCTGTGAAGCAGGAGCTTCGATAAAGATTTGGCCCACACTCTGGAAGACCTCGATCAGGTGGTCAGTGCCACCTGCAGGACCAGTTCGCAAATCCGCATAGTCAGCCAGGGTAAGAAACTGTGAGAACAGGGAGACCGCGTTGGCGGGCGAATCGTCGGCCGGCTGCGTGGGCAGCGAACTCAACCTGAGATCGTTGAACTGGGAGGAGTTCGCTACGAGATAGCTGATTTCACGATCGTTCAGTCTGGTGACCTGGAGAATCTGCAGGACCTTCGCTAACAGAGTTCTCGCGCGGGTGAAGGCGATGAACGATTGCTCGGAATAGATCGCGATCTGGCTGAGAGGCCCTTTGCTGAGGGTTTCCCCCTGGATGAGCAACTTGGCGCCGTTAGCCCCTAAGTTGGAGAAGTCCACCGTGAAGTGGTAGAGAGCGCCACCTTTTAATTGGGCGAATTGGCTGATTTCACTGGGTGTCGTTGGGGCCGGGGTAGCAGGAATGATCGCATTGTTGAGCAGGGCCGAAGGATCGGGGGCATCCACCTGGAGCAGCGCTGTTGCGCCAGTGTCTCCCAGTTCGGCGAAGAAGCGATACGGACCATCAGTGGAGACTTGCAAATAACCTTCGAAGTGGGCTCTGGTTGTGCCGGGCTTGTTATTGGTTACGTCCGACGTATCAATAGTGAGTGCGATACCGCTGGTGAGCACATTTCCAGCGCCGTCATAATAGGTGGCGCTTACGCCGGAGTTACCCACGGAAAGAAACGATCCCAGCAGAGATTTACCAGGGTTGCTAGGATCGCTGAGCAATGCGGAGTCAGTTATAAGAGTCGAGACCAGAGATGGGTCGGCACTAAGATTGGCGGCCAACGTTTGCACTAGAAGCTGCTGCGAGAGCTTCTGAGCAAGAAGAGGCAGGAATGCGATGACAAGTCGTGCCTTGACCTGGATCTGTTGTTTAGGGACGTCGAGGCCGACCGAGGTCTTGACATATATATCGAGATCGGCGGCCGTGACCGTAAGAGCGTTGGTGGCAAGCGCCAGAAACAGGCCCACCGCTTGAGCACGTACATTCGAGAGCAACGTGGACAATACGGTGGACGGGACCAGACCCGCCAACTGCGTTTGCAGTGAGGCAGTGAGGACGCCTTGGCAGGTGAGCGTTTGAGTTCCCGAGTCATAGCTGAATTGAAGCCGGGGAACGGTATCGGTAATCGCTCCTGCCTGCTGTGCGGCCTGAAGCGCGGCGAAGAATGCAGCCGCATCGATTTGGGCGGTGGTCGCGACCCCTGTTTGCGCGGCTTGGTAGGTTTGAACGTTCGTCCACATCGCCAGAATGCTGCCAATCAGTTGGCTGTAGGCAGGAAATGACTGGGCCTGCAGGTCATTTAATAATGCTGTGAAATCGGCGGAGCTGTTGACCGCGAGCAACGCGGTCTTCTTTGCATCGGTCAAGACCCCGCGATAGCCGACCCACTGCAACTGATCAGCCTGGTCATAGCTGAGATTGATGGCAGCATCGGTCTGGGTGAGAATAGTCGAGGGAATGGCTGTTGCGACACCTGTTCTGACGGACTCGTACTGCACCATGCTGGCCCACACGCCGAGAATATTGGCGATACATTGTGCCAGAGCGGTCTGCGCGCTTTTTTGCACCATGTCGAGAGTGTTGCCGATGGCGGCGTTGATGCCCTTCAGCGCCGTCTTTTTCCAATCAGTCAGGTACCCCAGATAACCAATAGTTTCCAGATTGGTTGTTCCATCAAAGCTGAAGCTGATGCCGGTCTCTTGAGCGAACGGAGCTGGATCAACACCGGTGGCGAAGGTCCCCTGCCCAGTGTAAGTTTGCGAGTTGGTCAACAGACTAAAGATAGGTTTGAGAACTGAGGTGGGAAATAGAGTCGAGAGGGTCTGATCGATCAAGCTCTCCGCCATGCTCATCAGGTTGGCGGGCACGGCATTTTGCTTTTGAATCTGCCGCAGTCCGTTGGCGATAGATTGCACCAGCACCATGAGGGTGTTGGAATCCGTCTGATACTTTCCAACGGGATCGAATTTCTGGCGTAGCAAATACTGCAAGTCGTCCACCGTGAATCCGCTGTTCTGCACCGCGGCAACTTCCTTCACAAAGAGCAGAGTCTGGTTGAATAAAACATCGTCGGTCAAAACAGATAGCGAGTTTCCCGACAGCGGATGGAAGGGATCGAGACCCAGGGGAGGTGCGGACGGAACGTAGGAGGAGGCCATCGCCTTCAGTGCGATCATGTCTTTGACGCTGAGTTGCAGGCATTTGGCGAGCGCGCTGTAGCGGTAGCAGATGGAAAGATTCGTCAATGTGAAACTTGGCACCGTGATCATCTGGCCGTTCTCGACATAGGAGAGAGTAGTCACCGTTGCACCGGCGTGAGTGAAAATAGCCTTGATTTCATCGGAGGCCAGACCCATGACTCCCTGGACAGAAAATTGATGCGTGGAAAAAGTGGTGAGCGGCGGAAACGGAGGAGGCGCGGCAAAGTCGGACAGAGGCGCAGGGAATATCCCGTTGGGATCGTCGAAGGCCCAATCGCTGTTGAGGACGCTGGGCGTAAGAAACAGTTGAGCGTATAGTGGATTCTCGCCTTGGACGGCGAGACTGCCCCAGAACGGAAGCAGGGCAGTTCTTCCCAAAGCCGGGGCTAGGCGCGTGTTCAGATCCTCGAGATGAGTGAGATAGACGAGGGCGGTCTTCCAT
>JBARNL010000936.1:0-2031 GCA_049802955.1 Candidatus Angelobacter sp. | reverse complement strand
CTGGTTTCAGACAGTGCCTCGTCGGGCTTCAGAGGATCGTCAAGAATGATGAGGTCCGCTCCCCGGCCCGTCAGGACTCCGCCCACCGACGTGGACATCCGGAAGCCTTGCTCAGTGGTCATAAACTCGTTGACGGCCTGTTTATCCGGAGAGAGCCGGGTCCCGGGGAAGAGCCTTCGATAAAAGTTGCTGGCCATGAGGGTCCGGCAATCCTTGGCGTGCTTATCAGCTAGAGGTCTTGGCCGTAACTGGCACAGATGATCTGCATAGCCGGATTGTGACCGAGTAACCATGCGGGGAATGCCACGCTCGCGGCGTGGGACTTCAGGGACCGTGGCGGCATGTTAACGATGAAGCGTCTGGTCCTGCCATGGCGGCAAGCCTCCAATTTCGAGGTCATCACTTCAATATGCGGGCTGCTACAAAACAAGGTCTGCGGATTCAGTTCATAGAATGACCGCTCGATGAAGCCCATCAAATCGTGACGCAGAATGAACTCGTATTCGGAGAATGAAAGCATATTTACTTCTCCTGCGGCGACTGGTCTGCCGCTGCGGTCCCGGTTTCTGGCTCTGGCTCCAGGCTCTCTGATTGCCGGATCCGTTTGGCAATGGTTTCCATCACCATCTTGTCCCGTTCATCCGGAGCAGGCGGCGGGAGTGCTGTTTGCTCCGGGTCCTCACACACTCTGTGCAAATTCAGGTAATCCTTAGCCGCCCGGCCGTCCCCGGAGAGGGCTTGGTTTTGTGTTTGGGTCACGACTGCTTCAAGCGTGGTCATGGTCTTTGTGCACCCGTTTACTTTTACTTTGATACGCTTACGCCCCACCTTGTTCATAATGGTGGCAAGGTTGATTGAGCCCTTGGGCCTTCCCTTCGGATTTCCTGATTGCCCCTTGGCAAATCTCGTGCCGCTCGGCGGTTTCCCATATCCGACTTCATAAGAATCATCATGATCGGCCATTTTGGACCTCCGTAGCGGCGGCAAGATCATCGAATCTTTTGTGCGTTATCGAATGAATAGCGTGATCGCCGGTAAGTCGCTGCCAGCGACGGATTCCGACATCGACGTACAAGGGATCGATCTCAATTCCATGGCAGATGCGGCCAACTCGTTCAGCGGCGATCAACGTGGTGCCGGAGCCAAGAAAACTATCGAGAACAATATCGCCGCGGGCGGAGCAATCAAGGATGGCGTCGGCAACGAGTTGCACAGGTTTCACGGTCGGATGCAGGGTGAGGAGGTTGCCCTCATCGCCCTGTTTGGACAGGGTGTTTACGCCAGGATATTCCCAGACGTTAGTTCGGTTACGGCCAAATTGACCCAGTTGGATATTGTTGCGATGCGGACTTTTGCCGTTCCGGAATACAAAGACCAACTCATGCCGGGAGCGGTAGAACGAGCCCATGCCGCCATTGTCCTTGACCCAGACGCATAGATTAAGGACCTTGTCATAGATCTGCCGCCCAGCAGACAACAACTCACCCATGTGGCGGAAATCCATAAATACGAAATGAACAGAGCCGCCGGTGCTGTGTCTCGACAGCAGGCGCAGGCTGGTAGTGAGAAAGGCCACGAACTCCGCTTCACTCATCTCGCCAGATGCCATCGCGAACTCCCGATGCCTGGTGGAGCCCTTCCCGGACACGTTGCCATCGATCCGCACATTGAATGGCGGATCAATGAAAACCATGTCGGCTCGTCGGTTGACCATAACCGTCTTGTAGGACGCTTCATCAAGCGCGCTGCCACAATAAACACGATGCTTGCCCAGTTGCCAGAGATCGCCGGCTTGAGTAATGGCCTGGACTGTTCTATCAATATTGACGACATCGTCCTCGTCATGTGCTGCACTTGCTTCCTGTAGGATCAGGTCTACTTCAGGCATCTCGAAACCGGTGATCGTGACATCGAAGATTTCATCGAGGGTTATAAGGTGTTGGAGTTCGATCGCCAGGATTGCGTTATCCCAGCCAGCTTTTTCAGCGAGCCGGTTATCCGCGATCACATAGGCCCGGATCTGCTCTTCGG
>JBARNL010000935.1:0-8356 GCA_049802955.1 Candidatus Angelobacter sp. | reverse complement strand
GGGCTGGAGCCCGGAGATCCCGTGGTTCCGGACGCGCCTTTTGCGGTGATGAACGGGACACAAAACTACCTCGGCAAAGGCTGGGACGATCGCGTGGGCTGCGCCGTAATTGTCGAAGCGATGAAGAAGCTGGCGCATGCGCCGCATCCCAATCAGATTTTCTGGGTGGCGACAGTACAGGAAGAGATTGGGCTGCGTGGCGCGCATACGGCAGCCGACCTGGTAAAGCCGGAGATTGGCATTGCCATTGAGGGCGGCGTCACACGTGATGCACCCGGAGTGCATCCGGAAGAAGCACAGGAGCTGCTGGGTGGCGGGCCGGGAATTTTTCTCTATGACTCCAGCGCGCTACCAAATCTGAAACTTGTCTCGCTGATCAAGCAAACGGCCAAACAGAAAACCATCCCGTTGCAAAGCGACCTGATCCAGGGCTATGGCGATGATTCCGCCGAGATACAAAAGAGCAATGGAGGCGCGCCCACCGTGAACATGGTGGTCCCAGTACGCTACACACATTCGCATAACGGCATTATGAATCGCGGCGACTTTGACAAGATGGTGGATCTGCTGGTGGCCATTCTGCAAAAGCTGGACGCAAAGACCGTGGCGAACCTGCGGGATTTTACGCCGCAGTAACAGAAGAAGATTGGCCGCGAATTAACGCGAAAGGACACGAATCGGACCTTGCAGCAGTGCAAGGATCCAGCAGAGACCCTGCTCCGTAGCCAGCTCTATTTTCCCTGACAAGGTTGAAGCCCCCAAAAAATAATTCCTCCCGCCTGCTTCCTATTGTGATGCTATAGGAATCTAATGGTCATATAGCTTACCTATATGACTGACCAAAATCATAAAAGCGACGTTTGGCAGGGGACCATGGCTCTCATGGTGCTGAAGACCCTGGAGGCCATGGGGCCGTTGCATGGATACGGAATCGCCCGGCGAATCGAGCAGATCAGCGGCGACCGCCTGTCTTTGAATCACGGCAGTATTTATCCGGCATTGCTGCGGCTGGAGCAGGAGCGGGCGATTGTTTCAGAGTGGGGAATATCAGAGAACAATCGCAAAGCCAAGTATTACCGGCTCACGGCGGCGGGACGCAAACAGCTCAAGCAGGAAACCGCCGACTGGCAGGAAGCTTCCGCGATCATGGCGCGGTTTCTGGCGGCAAAGGAATCTTTATGAAAGCATTGTGGCGAGTGTGGGCGCGCGTGATCGGACTGTTTCGCCGTGACCGGCAAGACCGTGAAATGGCGCAGGAGTTTGAATCGCATGTGCAAATGCACGTTGACGATAATATCCGTGCCGGTATGGGTCCGGAGCAGGCACGACGCGAGGCATTAGTGAAGTTCGGCGGCATGGAGGCAGCAAAAGAAACTATGCGCGAGACCTCCCGGATGATGTGGATTGAAACTGCGCTGCGCGATGTTCGCTACGCATTGCGCGGCCTGCGGTTGAATCCAGGCTTTGCCATTACTGCCGTGCTTTCATTAATGCTCGGAATTGGCGCCAGCGTGGCCATCTATACCGTCGCAGACAATCTGCTGTTGCGGCCGCTGCCTTATCCCGACTCCAAGCAACTGGTCATGTTGTATGAGATGAATCCTCACCGGGATTCCAAGCACAACGTGATCTCGCCGGCAAATTACTTTGACTGGAAGGCGCAAAGCTCAGTTTTTTCTTCCATCGGCGGTTTTTTCGATTTTCACGTCATTCTGGGCGATGGCAAGCGCACAGAAGAGGTTGACGCGCAAGCCGTGAGCGGTGAAGTGCTGCCTGCGCTGCAAGCTAAGCCAATCCGGGGACGCGTGTTTACCGCGCAGGAAGATAAGGAAGACGCGCATCTTGTGGTGATCAGTTATCGGCTGTGGCAGAGCTGGTTTGGCGGCGATGAGAGCGTGATGGGAAAGCAGCTTCAGGTGAACTCACGGCCTTTTACCGTGATCGGCGTACTGCCGCCGGATTTTTATTTTAATACCCGCACCAGCGACGTATGGCTGCCGCTGGGGCTGAACCCTGCAGCCGATCTGCGCAAAACACAGGGGCGCTGGATGTGGGCAATGGCGCGGCTCAAGCCTGGAGTATCCCTCAGCCAGGCCCGTGCGGAGATGGCGGGCATTGCTCATCGGTTGGAAATTGCCTACCCGGAGTTCAATAAAGGCTGGGGCGTAGCGGTGGTGCCTCTGCGGGATGCATTTGTTGGAGAGGGAAAAACCTCACTCATGATCCTGTTGGGCGCGGTTACGTTGCTGCTGTGTGTGGCCTGCGCCAACGTGGCAAACCTGCTCCTTGCCCGTTACAGTACTCGGCGGCGAGAGATGGCGGTTCGTGGCGCGCTGGGCGCTGCCCGTGGCCGGTTGATTCGCCAGTTGCTTACTGAGAGCGTGATTCTTGGACTGGCAGGTGGGATTGCAGGCGTGGTGCTGGCGTACTTTGCCGTTTCCGGACTGGTGGCGCTGGCGCCGCGCGATCTGACGCGCTCCGTGCAGATTACGTTTGACATGCGCATCGTGTTGTTTGCTTTCTTACTTTCGGTGGTGACCAGCATCGTCTTTGGGCTGGCTCCATCCTTGGTGGCTTCGCGTGGCGACCTGAACAGGGGACTGCATGAAGAAAGCCGTACCAGCACAGGCGGCGGCAATCGAATGCGGCGCTGGCTGGTTGCGCTGGAGATTGCGTGCTCCGTGGCGCTGATGGCCGGCGCTGGCCTGCTATTTCGGAGCCTGGTGGGATTGCAGAATGTGGATCCGGGGCTGGACGCGCATAACGTGCTCACCTTCCGAGTATCGCTACCGGAGCAGCGGTATAAGGAAGACCAGAAAAAAATCGACTTCTTCAAGCAGGCCGCAGAGAAGCTGGGCCAGCTACCGGGAGTGCGCTCCGCCAGCGCCGTCAGTTACCTCCCGTTTAACGGTCTTGCAGCCGGGACTGATTTCAAGATCGCGGGACGGCCTCCGGCGAAGCCGGGTGAGGCGCTGGGAGCGGTCATACGCACGGTGCTTCCGGAATACTTCCGCACCATGGGGATACCGCTTATCCGCGGCCGCGACTTTACGGCAGCGGACGATGTTGAATCCACGCCGCACCGCTTCATCGTGAATGAGGCGTTTGTCCGCAAGTTTTTGCCAGATGAAGAACCGGTGGGTAAACGGATCAGCGCTGAGATGGACAAGGAAAACCCATTTGGGGAGATCGTGGGAGTAGTGGGTGATGTAAAGGAAAGAACGCTGGATAAAGAGCCTGAGCCAACCATCTATTACATTCACTCTCATCTGGCGTATGGAGAAATGGTCTTTGTGCTCCGGACGGAGAAAGACGCGATGGCGCTGGCCGAACCAGCTCAAAAGATTATCAAGCAGATGGACCCCGAACTTCCGGTATCGCAGGTGCGCACAATGGAAACGGTGGTGCGGCAGACATTTGCCAGCCAGCAATTCAGCGCGGTGCTGCTTGGAGGATTTTCCCTGGCGTCGTTGCTGCTGGCCGCGATTGGAATTTACGGCTTGCTGGCTTATTCAGTCACGCAGCGGACGCGCGAAATTGGTGTGCGCATCGCGCTGGGAGCCGAACCGCAAACCATTACCCGTATGGTGGTTGCCAGCGGGGCGCGCATGGTTCTTATCGGATCGGCTGCGGGACTGGCTATAGCCCTGGCGCTTTCCGGGCTGATGAAGAGCCTGTTGTTTGGGATTGGAGCACGCGATCCGGTGACGTTTGTCATGGCGCCTGTGGTCTTTGTGCTGGTGGCGCTGGTAGCAGCCTACGTCCCGGCACGACGGGCGGCACAGGTATCGCCGATGGAGGCGCTGAGGGCGGAGTAGGATTAAACTTGGCCGCGAATTTTCGCGAGTGAAAACGAATCAATTCTTATTAGCGCTTATTTGCGCCATTCGCGGCTAAAAGAGCAGTTAATCTTCAGCCTTGTGCGAGGTCAGGTTTTCCAGTTGCCGACGCCAATCCAGTTCTTCCACGAACGCGGCTGACTGGCGCCAGCCGACTTTCACTTTTACAAACAATTCCAGATAGACCTTCTTGCCAAAGCGTTTTTCCAGTTCCATGCGCGCGGAGGTGCCCATCTGTTTGAGCTTCTGGCCGCCTTTGCCGATGAGGATGGCCTTCTGGCTGTCGCGTTCGCAAAAGATGGCGGCGGCAATGCGCAGCAGCCTGGGCTTGTCTTCAAAGCGCTCAACAATGACCGCCGTGGCGTAAGGAACTTCTTTGCCGGTCTGGAGCAGGACTTTTTCGCGGATGATTTCTGACGCCAGAAAACGCTCCGGCTGATCAGTGAGCTGGTCTTCAGGAAAATATGGCGGGCTCTGAGGCAGGGCGCGGATAATTTTGTCGAGCAGCACTTCCAGTCCTTCACCTTTTAACGCTGAAATCGGGATGACTTCCTGGAATGAATGCAACTTGCTGTAGCGCTCGATTACCGGCAGCAGGCGCTCTTTGTGCAGTCGATCAACTTTATTCAGCAGCAGAAAAACCGGCGCGCCAGAATGCTTGACCAGTTCGAGAACCTGTTCATCGGCTGGACCAAAACGGTCTGTGGCGTCCACCAGCAGCAGCACGAGGTCACGGCTTTCCAGAGCGGCGTGAATTTCCTGCATCATTTTACGGTTGAGGCGGCTATCCGGCTTATGAACGCCCGGCGTATCAATGAAAACGATCTGGCCTCCGGGGCGCTTGCTTTTTGGCTTGACGTTGAGAATGCCCTGGATATTCATGCGCGTGGTCTGCGGCTTTTCCGTGACGATGGCGATCTTTTCGCCGACCAGCGCGTTGAGCAGCGTGCTTTTACCGGCGTTGGGGCGGCCGATAATCGATACAAAACCTGAATGCTGCTGCGCCATTATGCCTCTGCCTGCCGCGGTGAAGAATCAGCCTGCTCCGGCTGCGACCGGCAAACCCTGACCTTTTCTATTTTGCGATCTGTGGATTCGAGTACCTCAAAACGCAAGCCTTCGTCTTCGACGACCTCGCCGGGTTGAGGGATGCGGCCGGCAATGGCGCTGACTAGGCCTCCGACAGTGGTGGTGTCTCGCTGGTCAAGGCGCATGTCAAAAAGGTCTTGCAGGCGGCCCACGTCCACGGTGCCCTGCATTACATAAGCCTGGTCGCCTTCACGAACGATATCATGCGAAAGCTCGTGCTCGTCGCGAATCTCACCGACGATTTCTTCCACCAGATCTTCCAGCGTGACCAGGCCGGCGACGGAGCCATATTCGTCAATGACAATGGCCATGTGAATGTTGTCTTTCTGCATCTCGCGCAGAAGCTGTGAGGTCATTTTGGTTTCCGGCACAAAGAGCACCGGGCGCAGGAGCGTTGCGACGGTGGTGCTGCGGGCATCGGCTTCAGGAAGCTGGATAAGATCATGCACCAGCACCATGCCCTCAATCTGATCGATACCAGTGGAGTAGACGGGCACGCGGGAATGCGGCTTATCACGCAGCATGGAAGTAAATTTCTCAATAGTGGTAGTGGAGGGCACGGCGAAGATGTTGGGGCGCGGCGTCATCACGTCGCGCACAGTCTTGTCGCCAAACTCAACCACGGACTGGATAAGCTGGCGGTCACTCTCTTCCAGGATGCCTTCTTCTTCGGCGGCTTCAATCAGGGCGTCCACGGCTTCAGAAGGGTGCTCCGGCTCTTCCGGCTCATGCGGCTCAGCCAGCGCGGCAACGGAGAGCCCGAAACCAAGAGCGACCGTGATGGGCAACATAAGATAAATCAGGACCTGCAAAAGCGGAATGAAGTTAACCAGCCACACGCCGCGCGTGCGCGTGAACAGCATGTAAGACAACAGCCGATTGCAAACAATAATCACCAGGATGATACCGATGATGGCCTGAACAGTTTCCGGCCAGGTCCAATGCGGGTCTCGAAAGACGAGATAGCCGATGATGAAGGCGACAGAAGCCGTGCTGAGCTGCGTGAGGACGGAAAAAGTAAGAGCCGCGCGCTGGCTGGAGCGAAGCAGGCGGGGCTCGACCAGTTTTTCAAAGGCTTCAATGTTTTCCTGAAATTCACGGCTCAGGAATTTGCCGCTCTCAGTGTAAAGGCGCTCAACATAAGAGACGAGCACCAGAAGCGCGCAAAGCAGAAGCACAACCGTGTATAAAGCGAACAGGATCATTGCTTGCTCCTGGCTGCGGAAAAGACTGCGCGTTTGGCGGCTGAGGGCTTGCGGGGAGTAATGGCCGCTTTTGCGGCTGGCGGCTCGTGGTGATTCTTTGAGGCCTTTGCCGGTTGCCCCGCTCTTGGCTTCACTTGAGACGATTTGCGGGTTGAATGCGCGCGACCGATGAGTGAAGCAGGCAGTTTAAGTTGAGAGCGCAGACGGGCTTCGGCTCGTGCCATGTGTCCGTTGTCGGACTCATGATCATAGCCGGCAAGATGCAGCATGCCGTGCAGCACCAGAATTTTCAGCTCGGTGGCCAGGCTGTGGCCGTAACGCTGAGCGTTGTCGAAGGCGATTTGAGCGGAGATGGCGATGTCACCGCCGGAAGGTCGAGGGAAGGAGAGCACGTCTGTAGGCTTATTTTTGCGGCGGAAGCGGCGGTTAAGGTCGCGCAGGCGCTGGTTGCTTGCGACCAGGATATCGACCTCACCCTGGACTTCCGCGAGTTTTTGCGCGCGACGGGCAAAGCGCTGAAGCTGAGCAGCGCTCACGCTGTGGGTGGAAGCGCCGGAAATAGATGGATCGAAAATTACCATCGTCGGACCGTCAAAAAATTTGAACCCCGGATTGAAAATTGCAAACCGAAACCCTGCGCGTCAAAACAAAGCGGGAGGGCCTTTGCCGCCCTCCCGCCAATATTCTACTAAATTGCTACTGTTGCAGAGGGGGCTCGTTGGGCTCCTGCTGCGGCTGTACCTCGCGCGGCAGTTCCAGCGACATTTGCTGGTTGCGAGACCTTTCATCGTATGCGCGGACGATGCGCTGAACCAGGTTGTGACGAACCACGTCTTCCTCAGAGAAGAAGTTGAAGATAATGCCGTCCACCGGCTTGAGCACGTCAATTGCTTCAAGCAGGCCGCTGCGGCGGGCATTGGGCAAATCAATCTGCGTGATGTCTCCGGTGACTACCATCTTTGAGTTGAAGCCCATGCGCGTCACAAACATTTTCATTTGTTCAGGCGTCGTATTCTGGGCTTCGTCCAGGATGATGAACGAATCGTTGAGCGTACGGCCGCGCATAAAAGCGATAGGCGCAATCTCAATGATGTTCTTTTCCAGGAAGCGATCAACTCGCTCCGGCTCCATCAGGTCGTAGAGCGCGTCATACAGCGGACGCAAATACGGATCGACTTTCTCCTGCAAGGTTCCAGGCAGAAATCCCAGGCGTTCGCCGGCTTCCACCGCGGGCCGCGCCAGGATGATCCTGCTCACGCGTTTAGCATTCAGCGCCGACACAGCCATCGCGACCGCCAGGTAGGTCTTGCCCGTTCCGGCCGGCCCGATGCCAAACACCATGTCATATTTTTCAATGGCATCAATATAGCGGCGCTGGTTCATGCTCTTGGGCTGCACCTGCCGCTTGCCAAATGACCGCTGTTTGCCTGCCTCAGCCATGCCGCGCAGCGTCGCGGTGGCATCGGCCACCACAACGCGCAGCATCGAACTCAGATCAGCGTCAGTAAATTCCTGGCCGGTACTGCCCAGATGGTCAAAGTCGGTAAAGATCTGCTCACAGCGAGCCACGTCCCGGGCGGCGCCCTCCAGTTGTAGGGAATCGGATTTCAGGTCAATGTTTACGTTCAGGCCGCTCTCCATCATCTGGAGATTTTCATCGCGGATGCCAAACAGCTTCTGGATATTAGGGACTATTTCTATATTTTTCTTCATTCAGTTTTTTGGGGTTACCCTCTCATGGCGCATGGATCGCCGGACTCCGTGCTGATTGAGCACAGAGAACATAAGCTTGCTTTGTGCATGGAAACGCAGGATTGTTGGCCCACCGGAACGCGGAGGTAATACCATTGGCCTGAGAGTACCGCCGTTATTTGCCCAAGTCAACAAAGTTTCTGCGGCTTTAATCCCGCTTTAATATTAGATGCGCGATAACGGCTTTCGGCAGCAGAATTAGGGGTTGGGAGCCTGCGCCTCTCTGGTCCCCGATCTCCTGGTTGACGTGGCTTACGGCGCTAATCCTCTTCCGTCTCTCAGTACGATTTCCAAGTGATTGGCTAAGGCGCTAATCTCTTCCGTCTTTGGTCAGTTCGACTTACTGTCAATCCAGGTAAACACAACTTTTTGTGCTCAAGATGGCGCTGAAGTGTAGAAATCCTGTTTTCTCTTCTATCTGCATTGCTTGCGTAAAATCGGCGGCTAAATCTTCCTTTCGCCCCCATGTAG
>JBARNL010000934.1:0-18587 GCA_049802955.1 Candidatus Angelobacter sp. | reverse complement strand
GCATTGCTCTGAACGCGACGACCTCGCTTACGTTCACGATCACCAATCCACCGGCGAACGTTGATCCGCTTGCTGGCGTGGCCTTTACCGACACGCTGCCGACCGGGCTCACGGTTGCGAATGGTTCCGCAACGGTTTGCGGTGGAACGCTGACGACAACTGCTCCTACCGGAATCGTGCTTTCAGGAGCGACCATCGCCGTCAACAGCCAATGCCAGTTCAGCGTTACCGTGACTGGCGCAGCTTCCGGGCAGTTCACCAACACCACTGGAAGTGTGACTTCCACCAACGGCGGAACGGGCAACACGGCCACTGCTAATTTGACCGTCGCTACGCCGCCGTCTATTACTAAGGCCTTTGGCGCAGCGCAGATTCCCTTGAACGGAACAACTTCGCTGACGTTTACTATCCAGAACCCTAACACCAACCTGGCGCTGACCGGGATTGCCTTTACTGACAATTTGCCCGCGGGATTAGTGATTGCTTCCACGCCGAACCTGAGCAACACATGCGGCGGAACGGCAACGGCAGTAGGCGGCTCGGGATCGGTAAGCCTCTCTGCCGGAACGTTGGCTGCGAGCGCAAGCTGCACGGTCTCAGTTAATGTCCAGGGCACAACGGCGGGAATTAAAAATAATAGCGTTCAGGTGACCTCGACAGAAGGCGGTACAGGCAACACGTCGAATGCTTCAATCACGGTAGTAGGATCGGCGGTAATCATCAAAGCTTTCGGCGCGGCCAGCATTCCGCTGAACGGTTCGACTTCGCTAAGCTTCACCATCCAGAACAACAACACTACGACAGCGTTGACCGGTGTCGGCTTTAGCGACACGCTACCGTCAGGGTTAATCATCTCGACGCCAAATGGGCAAACCGGTTCGTGCGGAGTCGGCGGGACGATTACTGCGACTGCGGGAACGAATGTGATCAGCTTGTCGGGAGGGTCGATTGCCGCCAGCAGCTCCTGCACATTCTCAGTCAACGTCACTGGCATCGCGGCTGGTCTGCAGAACAACACTACGGGCAACGTGACTTCAACCGAAGGCGGCGCCGGCGGAACGGCCTCTGCCAGCATCAAGGTGGAAGCGCCTCCTTCGATTGCCAAGGTGTTCAATCCTGCTACTATCGCGCAGAGCGGTACAACCTCTTTGACGTTCACCATAACCAATCCTGCTGCGAACGTTGATCCGCTCACCGGCGTCGCGTTTACTGACACGCTGCCGACAGGGCTTACGGTCGCCAATGCTTCCGCTACAGTTTGCGGCGGGACCTTAACGACAACGGCTCCCACAGGAATCGCATTGACCGGAGCGACAATCGCCGTAAACAGCCAGTGCCAATTCAGCGTGACTGTAACCGGCGCAGCGGCAGGGCAGTTTACCAACACCACTGGAAACGTGACCTCGACGAACGGTGGAACCGGCAACACGGCCTCGGCTAACCTGACAGTGCAGCTGGAATTGCCGCCTTCAATCGCCAAGGTATTCACCCCAAGCAATATCGCGCTGAACGCGACGACGTCACTGACTTTCACAATTACAAATCCCACTGCGAACATTGCCGCGCTCACTGGCGTGGCCTTCACTGACACGCTGCCCACAGGGCTGACGGTGGCAAATGCTTCCGCCGCGGTCTGCGGTGGCACCTTGACGACAACGGCTCCGACCGGGATTGCTCTCTCAGGAGCGACGATCGCAGTAAACAGCCAATGCCAATTCAGCGTGACGGTAACCGGCGCAGCGGCAGGACAGTTCACCAACACTACCGGAAACGTGACTTCAACGAATGGCGGAACGGGCAACACGGCCACAGCCAATTTGACCGTGGCGACGCCGCCAACAATTACCAAGGCCTTCGGCGCGGCCAGCATTTTGGTAAGTGCGAACACCTCGCTGACCTTCACACTCAATAATCCAAACGCGTCGCTTGGGCTTACCGGCGTTGCTTTTAGTGACACATTGCCGGCAGGACTGCAAGTTGCCAGCCCAAGCGGGTTAGCAACCACTTGCAGCGGCACCATAACCGCTGCGGCTGGATCGGGCTCGGTTGGCCTTAGCGGCGGAACGCTGGCAGCGAATGCTTCATGCACCATCAGCTTGAATATCACGGGCATCGCTGCGGGAGTTCAGAACAACACCACGGGGCCAATCTCGTCCACTGAGAGCGGGCCGGGAGCAACCAGCAATACGGCAAGCGTCACGGTGATCGGACCCCCCAGCATCGCAAAGGCGTTTGGCGCAGCCAGCATTCAGCTGAACGGCACCACCACGCTGACCTTCACCATTACCGATCCCAACGGGACCGTGGCGCTGGCCGGAGTTGGATTCGGTGATACGCTGCCGGCAGGTCTGGCCGTGGCAAATCCGAATGGACTTACCGGATCATGCGGCGCAGGCACAATCACAACAGGATCAATCTCCGGCTTCTCCGTGGTCAACCTCTCCGGAGGCACCATTGCGGCAGGCGGCTCCTGCACCTTCTCCGTGAATGTGGTGGGACAGAGTGGCGGACATAAGGTCAACACAACTGGAATCGTTAGCTCGACCAACGCTGGTTCCGGCAACCAAGCCACGGCGACAATAGACGTTGAGGCGCCAGATCTTGCTATCACCAAAACCCATAGCGGCACGTTTACACGCGGCCAGACAGGCGCTGTGTGGACAATCACGGTCAGCAATGTAGGCTTTGGGCCAACAGTTGGCGCGGTGAGCGTAGTTGATACCCTGCCCAACGTGGTGAATCCGCCGGTCCCAACTGACATCAGCGGCACCGGCTGGACCTGCACGCTGGCAACGCTGACCTGCACGCGCGCAGACGCTCTGGCATCGAGCAGCAGTTATCCGGCAATCACTCTGACGGTAAATATTCCCAAGAACATTCAAAACAGCTTCACGAACAAGGCGACGGTTTCCGGCGGCGGTGACGTGAATCCCACAAACAACACAGCTACCGATACGATTAACCTGGGGCCGCCAATTATAATGACGCCGCAATCCAGCAGCGTTAACGTGGTGCATGGCAACACCGCGAACATGGCCATTAATGTGGACGCGCCCGATCCAACTTTAGGCAACATAACGTTTAGCTGTAGCGGTCTGCCAAGCGCTTCCACCTGCAACTTCAGCCCGGGTTCGATTGATCCTGCGGTAACGGCGGGACCGACCGCAATGACGGTTTCAATCTTCACCACCAGAGGAACGGCGTCTCTCTCAGCTCCGCCGCGTCCCGGCGCAGCCGGACGAAATCCGTTATACGCCATGTTTGTTTTTCCGGTGTTCGGCATGGTGCTGGCGGGCTTCGGCGGGCAACGCAGGAAAGGTGTAAAGCGTTTATCCATGCTGATCATGCTTGGCTTGGTGCTTCTGCTGGCGATGGCCGGCTGCGGAGTAGCTCCACCACCACCTCCGCCGGTTGCCGGTACTCCGGCCGGAACTTTTGCTGTTACCATAACTGCAACCAGCACCGGATTTACTGCCACAACCAGTTTCAATTTAGTAGTGCAATAAAATTACCCAGCAAGCTCAAAAGGGGCTTGCCGGGAACCCTGGATAACGCAGCGGTATTATTTAAAGACAGGAGATAATGCAGAATGGGAACACCCTATGTAGGTGAAATTCGGATGTTCGCTGGCAACTTCGCGCCCGCAGGCTGGGCTTTCTGCCAGGGACAAACGCTTCCAATCTCGGAAAATGAAGTGCTCTTCAATTTGATCGGCACAACTTACGGCGGCGATGGACAAAGCACTTTTAACCTTCCTAACTTAGCCAGTCGAGTTCCGGTTCACATGGGCACAGGCGGCGGATCATCGTACGTCATCGGACAATCCGCCGGTGCGGAGCAGGTCACGCTCTCCGTGCAGCAGCTCCCGGCGCACAAGCATACGCCGCTGTGCAACTCCGGCGCGGGCGGCCAAAGCAGCCCCGGAAATTTTCTCTGGGCGCAGCAGGCCACCAACTCTCCTTATCAAAACGTCACTCCCACGTTGCAGATGGCGACCAATGCCATCAAGCCGGCGGGCGGTTCGCAGCCGCACGACAACATGGTCCCGTTTCTTGCGATCAACTTCATCATTTCTTTGTTTGGAGTCTTTCCGAGCCCAACATAAACCATGGCGGTAACGGGGAACGTGCAGTCCGGCTGCAAGGACTGCGGCCCGCTTAAGCGGTCCCAATAATTACAAGAAGATAGAAGGAGATAGAAGGATGTCGACACCGTTTATGTCTGAAATTAAGATCGTGAGCTTCAATTTTGCTCCCAAGGGCTGGGCGCTCTGCAATGGCCAGTTGCTGCCGATCAACCAGAACCAGCCCTTGTTCGCGTTGCTGGGCACTACCTATGGCGGCGATGGCCGCGTGAACTTCGCCCTGCCCAACCTCCAGGGATGCATCCCCACACACATGGGATCCGGCTTTAATCTGGGGCAGAAGGGTGGCGAAACTGCCCATACGCTCAATATTTCCGAGCTGCCTTCGCACAACCATATTCCCACGGGCTCCAACACCAATCCGGCCGGTTCGCCCAGTGCCGCGGGAAACCTCTGGGGCTTTGATCCGAACCAATACACCGCCAACTCGGATTCCGGCATGAATCCGGCGTGCATCAGCAATACTGGGGGCAACCAGCCGCATGACAACATGTCGCCCTATCTGGTGCTCAACTTCGTCATCGCCCTGCAGGGAATTTTCCCGTCGCAGAACTAAAGGAAGGAATTGCTATGTCAGACCAGTTCGTAGCTGAGATCAGAATTTTCCCGTTCAACTTCGCTCCCAAGGGCTGGGCCTTTTGCAATGGGCAATTGATGCCCATCAGCCAGAACACCGCCCTGTTTTCTCTCCTGGGCACCACCTATGGCGGCGATGGCAAGAGCACCTTTGCCTTGCCCGACCTTCAGGGTTCCACGCCCATGCAGCAGGGCCAGGGCCCTGGCCTGAGCCTGCGTGACTTGGGCGAGCAAAGCGGCGAACAGAATGTTACGCTGCTCATTTCTGAAATGCCGGCGCACTCCCACACCGCGCTTGCCGGAACGGGAGGAACGGCAATGGCAACTCCGGTGAACAATGTCTGGGCTTCAGGCATCAAGAGCGGCCCTTCCGTTTTTTCGCCTAGCGGCGCCAATGATGTAGCCATGAGCCCGGTGGCGACGTCCATCACCGGCGGCAGCTTGCCGCATAACAACCTGATGCCCTACCTGACACTCAACTTCTGTATCGCGCTGCAGGGTATCTTCCCTCCCCGCACCTAAAAACGCGCTGTTCGTTCGCAGGGGCTTCAGGCTTGTTCTCCTGAAGCCCCTCTCTTTTTGCGCTGCCATATTGCGCTAATATTGACCCATGCCGGACCAAAAGACAGGACCTTCCACTCTGGGCAGCAGCGCCGCTACAGAAGCCGCCCCAGGCTGGCGGGTGCTTGAAAAGGATGTTTCTCTGTCTCAGTCCATTATTTGGCGGCTGCAGCGCGACTTCTACGCACAGCGCGGATTGAAAGCTTGGAAAGAAGATCTGGTCCCCAGCTATATCACAAACAATCCGTTCATTGCCGAAATTTTTGCCGGAATTGTGGCGGCGTTCGTGCAGGATTGCACGTCCTCCGCGCAGCGTAGTTATCAGTCACTTTCGCGCGAGAACCCTTTGCGTGTTCTGGAACTTGGCGCCGGTACCGGCAAATTTTCATATCTCTTCCTGCGCAAGTTGATTGTCTTATTGCAGGACCAAAACATACCTTTGCACCTTGTGCGCTATTGCATGACGGATACGGCCGAGAAGCTGGTTTCAGAGTGGCGTGAAAATGCGCATCTGAAACAATTAGTCAGCTCCGGCATTTTAGAGTTTGAAGTCTTTCAGGCTGGACAAGAGCATCGGCCACAAACCAAGGGGCCGCTCGTCGTTATCGCCAATTATGTTTTCGATAGTCTTCCCCAGGATGCATTCGCGATCGAGGGCGGCGGAATCCATGAAATCCTGGTGACCACCTCAGCGGCGGAAGACGGCGAGATTCAGTCTTTAAAAGATCTGCGATTTTCCTACCGGAACTCTGCCGTTTCACCGCAGCATTATCCTTGCAATGCATGGAACGGCATCCTGGAGCAGTACCGCTCCCGGCTTTCGACTGCGACGGTACTTTTTCCCACCAGCGCGCTCCAGACACTGCAGCAACTCGGCGATTCCAGCGACGGCAGAATGTTGGTTCTTGCGGCCGACAAAGGGATCATCCATGAAGAGGACCTTGCGCTGGTTCCCCGCGATCCAACGCTGGAGTTTCACGCCGGCGGCCGATGTTCCTCACAGCTGGTAAACTTTGACGCGATCGGCAAATACTTTCGCGCCAAGGGCGGCGAAGCGCTTGTGCCAACCAGGCACTTCACCAGTTTGAATCTCTGCGCGTTCATCCAGCGCAATCCCGGCAACGAGTTCCGTGGCACGCAAAAGGCTTATCGGGAAGCAATGGCCGCATTTGGCCCCGATGATCTGTTTGCCATCATGAGCTGGTTGAATGCCTATCTTGAAGAAATCTCGCTGGCGCAGGCGCTGCCCTTGCTGCGGCTCACGCGCTGGGACCCTGTGGTTCTGGCGCGCTTGTTCCCGGTCATCGCACGGCAGGCAAGAAATGCGGTTGCGGAGCGCACTGACTTGCGCGACGCGGTGCTGAGCACCTGGGAGAACCATTATCCGCTGAACAAGGATGAAAACGTTTTGGCCTTCTACTGTGGCGTTATCCTGCTGGAACTCCGATTTTTCCAGGAAGCATATTCGATGTTCAGGAAATCGCAACAGCTATTCGGGCCTTCAGCCACCACCAGTTACAACCTCGGCTTATGCTGCGTGGGATTAGGCCGTTCCCGCGAGGCCCTGGACCTGATGCGCGAAGCTTGCAGCCTTGATCCCAGCTTTGAACCCGCCAGACAAAGCCGGGTAAAACTGGCGAATCAGATCGGCAAAGATGAGCTGGAACCTTCATGAGCAGTCGATTCGCTGCTTTGCGCGCAATGTTTAACATACGATCATGAAGCCACAATTGCGCCCGTCATTGCCGGAGGACGGGGATTTTATTTTTCGGTTGTACGCCAGTACTCGCGTAGAAGAACTTCGCGGACTTGGGTGGACTGCTGTTCAGCAGGAAGCCTTTTTGCGAATGCAGTTCAATGCGCAGCAACAATGGTACGCAGCCACATACAGCAGCGCCGAGAACCAGATCATTGAAAAGGACCATCAGCCGATTGGCCGCATGGTCGTACAGCGCGAACCCAACACATGGCGTCTGCTCGATATTTCCCTGCTTCCCGAACACCGTGGCCAAGGCATTGGCGGCGAACTGATACGCGCGCTGGTTCAGCAATGCCTGGAATCCGGCGCGGCGCTGCTGCAGTTACAGGTACTCAATACGAACCCGGCACAGCGGCTGTACGCGCGGCTTGGGTTCATCAAAACCGGTGAAGACCAGATCTACACGCAAATGGAGCTCCGCCCACAGACCATAGAGCAAAAATGGTAAAAATAATAATTTGCGAAGATCAAGTATTTTGGCGGTAGATTTTAGGCCGCAACTTTCCCAGGCCGATAGCGTTAAATTCCCCCAGCCTTGGTGAAGCACAAACGGCTACCCGAGCCCTCATAATTAACCAGGTTCGGGACGCTTCCAGGTTGTCAAAACAGATACCAGAAAGAAAACAGCAATCGATAGATTGGTGAAGCCACCTACCAGGACGGCGCCCAATGGCGAAGGCACATAGCTGGCAACCGGGGAGAACGCGAGCAGCACGGCTGGATTAGTGATCACTGTCCATCGGGGATACCAGGTTCTGCCGAGAACGATGAGGGCGATCAACAGCACTGCTCCAATGTAGCCGGGAATCGAGCCAAGATTGTATGCGAGAGTCCAATACGACTTCAGGTTGGCCAGCAATTCGGAGCAGGGGGCCTGTGCGCCGTAGCAGTATTTGATTGCAAGGCCTTTTGCGGCCCAAAGCGTATGTACCGCACTCCCGGCCACCATCAATACGAAAAATGCTGCCAGCATCAGTCGCCCAACGAAGATCCCGGATGCGCGAACGTTAAGGTACACATGCCAAAAGCCAACGATGCACAGGCATGCCGCAAACGGTCCGACTAGGCCTCCGGCAAAAAGACGCGCTGTCGATATTCGAAGCACAGTCGCAAGCATCCCGTCCGCAAACCTGGCGCCAGGCCCGAAATGCCCATAAAACAGCATGTCGCCTGCAAAAAATAGCAGAGCGCCTGCAAGGCCGCTCAATCCTGCGAGCCGCCGCAGCTGATCGGATGATTCGTGTCTCATATCTGCTTACTTACGACTTTGGGCGTGAAAACGTTCCACATCGTCGATGTGACGCGGCTGTATCTCTGTGTCTGCCGGATATACCGGCGCGGGTGCCCCATATTCGCGATGTTGGCGAAAGTTGGGATATTGACGTGTTACTGCCGCACGTAAACCATAGTCTGGTCGCGCACAGCGCCCTTGGCGTCTTTGCTGTGCTCGCGAACGGTGATCGTCTTTTTGTCTTGTGAGAGGGTGACGGTACCGGTGCTCGATGACCCGTCAGTGCCTTGGCCCTGTGAAGTGAACTGATGCGAAGAGGGCATCTGATACGTGATGTCCGCAATTTTCTTGCCTTCAGCCATTTGCGGCGACGCCGTGCCGACCTTGCCCTCATAATTCATGGTGTAAGAATTCCCCTGCGGATCTTTGCCCGAGATGGTGTATTTGATGGAGTTCCTGGTGGCCGAGGTCACAGTTACGGTTTCCTGCTGTGGCGCCGGGCCGCCGATTTTTGATTGCGCAATGTCAAGCTTGTAAGTGCCCGCCCAAGGATCCTTAGCATGCGTGCCGGCTTGCTTTTTCTTTTGGCCAAAGGCAACAATGCACGTCAGCAGCAGCAATAGAACCAGAAATCGCTTCACAGGGCCTCCTTATGGCTCGGGGAAATTAGATGCCCGCGAAGAACGGTGTGTCAAGCAAAGAAGCACTCAGCAATTGGCCGTCGGGATTCAGCCACTACGGAAAGAAAATCTTCACCACGGAGGCGCTGAGACACGGAGAGGAACCTGGGGTTTTCAATTTCGGCGATCTTTAGCAATTTCGACGATTTTGGCAATTTCCTCCGATGCGCACTGCCGCGGCGAACCTTAATCGTTTTCATAGCTGCGCCGAGAGCGGTGTGCTGATCGATTCCAGCGATTGCTGTTCTGCGCGGACTCCGATGCAAGCCTCCACCACGGCGGCGGCGACCATGAGAAACGCGCCAGCAAGATATCCGCGAAAGAGCGCGGTGCGCGATCCGGTATGGATGAGCAGTCCGAAGATGAAAGGCGCGGCCACGCCGCCGAAGAGTGTCCCGGCAGCATAGAAGACTGCGATGGCAAGGCCTCGGATTTCAAGCGGAAAAATTTCACTCACGGTGAGATACGCGGAGCTGGCGGCCGCCGAAGCAACAAAGAAGATGATGGTCCAGCAGAGCGCCTGCGTTTGTGCCGTGAGCAGGCCGTGCTGAAAGAGCCATCCACTCAGGGCAAGCAGGATGCCGGAGAGCGCGTAAGTAATGGTGATCATCTGGCGGCGGCCAACAGTATCAAACAGGTGCCCGAGCACGAGCGGGCCGACGAAGTTTCCCAGCGCAAAAGGAAAAAGATACAGCCCGACCTCTTGCGCGGGCAGCCCGTAAAACGTGACCAGCACCAGCGAGTAAGTAAAGAAGATGGCGTTATAGAAAAAAGCCTGCGAGGTCATGAGCGCCATGGCAAGCCATGATCGCGAAGGATGCTGCACGGCGATGGCGTGCCAGATTTCATGAAACGGAGTATGGCTGCGCGGGCGGATACGGACGCTTGAGCCGGGTGCGGGCGAAGGCAGCAGTTCAGGGCGATGCGTGGCGCGGCGCTCGATATCGCTCATAATGCGCTCGGCTTCAGTTTCGCGGCCGTGCGTCATGAGCCAGCGCGGGCTTTCAGGAATGGCGTGGCGCAGAAAAATCACGATCATCCCCAGCACCGCGCCAATGGCGAATGCCAGCCGCCAGCCAAGGCTGATGGGAACGATGCCCGTATCAAGCAGCGCGATCACGGCGGCCGAACCAATGGCTGCGCCGATCCAGAAGCTGGCATTGATGATGAGATCAACGCGCCCGCGAACCCGGGCGGGGATCAACTCGTCGATGGCGGAGTTGATGGCGGAATATTCTCCGCCAATTCCCGCGCCGGTAAGCGCGCGAAAAAGCGCGTAAGACGCGAAGTTCCAGGAAAAAGCCGTCAAGGCGGTGGCGGTGAGATAGAGCAGCAACGTGATGGTGAAGAGGCGCTTGCGCCCGAGCCGGTCCGTGAGGTAGCCGAAGAACAGTGCGCCAGTGACAGCCCCGATGAGATAAAAAGTTGCGCTGGCCCCGATCTGAGCGTCGCTGAGGGCGAGCGTATCTGGCCGTTTGAGCACCGCGCCAACAGCACCTGCAAGCGTGACTTCAAGGCCGTCGAGCACCCAAGTGATGCCCAGCGCGATGACGACCAGCCAGTGCCAGCGGCTCCAGGGCAGGCGATCAAGGCGCGCCGGAACGTCACTTACGATGATCGAGTGCCTGATGGTTTCTGCGGCCACGCCGATAGGAATGCAGAACGCAAGCCGCAGGATGTCCGGAATAGATCCACGTTTGAGAAGTGTTACATTATTGTCTGGACAATAGTTGCTTAAGCAACTATAATCCTTCTTGGTGATCGATAGCGACCCAGCGCGATATGATGCGCCCTTCATTGCCCGGCTGCTGCTGCCCAAAGCGGTGGCCCAGGTATTTGAAATGCAGGACCGCGCTCTTGCGCCCATAGGGTTGACGGCGAGGCAGGGATTGATCCTGCTCAGTTGCGACCTGGAAGAAGCCGGCACCGCAGCGGAAATGGCAAGTTTGTATGGTTTGGAAGCCTCTTCCATCACGCGCCTGGTGGACCGGCTGGAGAAAAAACGCCTGATAGAGCGAACGCGCAGCCGGACCGACCGGCGCAAATCGATTCTCAGCCTGACGCCCCGAGGCAAGGCTGCGTTGCAGCGCGCCGTGAAGATTGCCGCACCTCTCGCCATCGCCACATGGAAGGGTGTAACGGAAGAAGAACGAAAGACGCTGGCGGCGATCATCACCAAGGTCCTGAATAACCTGAAGCAATTAGGCCCTGCAGAGAAGTAAATCCCGTCCGAAATTATCAGTAAGGAGATGTTGCGTAGTGCCAAAGGATGCCGTACTTGACGTGAACTGCGAAGAACGTTGTGAGAAGCTGGAAGCAGCGTTTCGCATGGTCATGATCTATTCCCATGAGATCAGCGACCACGTGACCGTAATTATGGGGAAAAGTGCCCTGATCCAAGATTTTCTAGGCCCGCATTCGCCGGTTAGAAAGAACACGGATGAAATTGCGCGATGCGCCCGCCGCGCGGGTATCGCGTCCAGCAAAATATCGTTGCTGAAAGAGCATTTTGTTCATCGAGAGTAATCAAACAATCCCATAAGTAGATCCATCTTTCGCGTGAACGCGAAGGTGCATCTGCTATTGGTGCGCCGAGGCAAAGCTCTCTTTTGTTCGTCACTATCCCCGCAACGCAGCGCGCGGCAGCAGCTTCAACAGATGGCGCAGATTGTGCTGGGACGGCTGAACCATAGAGCGGCCAGAGCAAATTTGTAAATTACCTAACCTCCGGCGAAAGCGCAGCCTGTAGCAGGAAAAACCCTTGCTACTTCTTGTCGGCCAGGAGCACGCCTGCGTTCGCGTAGTCCTCACGCGTGATCTCAATAAAAGTGACCACCACGGCTTCTTTCGCGGCCTTGGCATCTTCCACCATGGCATCAGTGATGCGAGCTGCAATCTTGCGCTTTTGGTCAATCGTGCGGCCTTTCAGCATTGTGACTTGAATCAGTGGCATGGCGTGGCTCCTTGGCGACAATCCGGCGGCAATTATAAACGCACCCTGAAAAGAGCCAGAATGGCATCTTCCAGAGAGAATAGAGTAGTGGCGCTGGAGACTACCGATTCAATTCGTATCCGGCAAAGAAATAGCTGAGCTCGAAACGGGCAGTGTCGTCGGCGTCAGAACCATGGATCGCGTTGTGCTCAATGCTTGCCGCCCATTTCTTGCGGATGGTCCCTTCTTCGGCATTCGCGGGATTGGTGGCGCCCATAAGCTTGCGCAGGTCGGCAATGGCATTATCTTTTTCCAGGGCCAGCACAACAATAGGCCCGCTGGACATGAACGTGGTCAGCGAATCGAAAAATGGACGGCTGGCATGAACGGCGTAAAAACCTTCGGCCTGTTGCTTCGTAATTTCCAGCATTTTTAAGCCGATGATTCGGAAACCTTTTTCCGCGAGCATGTGGAGAATATCACCAGTGGCGCTCTTGGCCACGGCGTCAGGTTTTACGATGGAAAATGTGCGTTGCAATGTTTGCATTCGTGATCAATAGCTCCTGTTTTCGATTTCAATACTGCTGCCGTAGAGACGCAGCATGCTACGTCTCTAGGTCTACATTTGCGGAAGTCTCAGCTGTCTCCGTGTCCTCTGCGGTGAAGGTCGTTAGCAATTTATAAACCGCCACCCCGTCTTTGGAGTCTCGTCCTACCCCTCGGCTACCGGCGGAAGGTGCGGGGTGCGCGTGTAAACCTTGACCGCTCCGATCCGGTCCAGCAACGTTTGCGCCATCATGGCCGGAGACTTGGCCACGGCGATCCCCGCCGCTTCCAGAGCTTTGATCTTGTCTGCCGCTGTGCCTTGGCCGCCAGAAATAATTGCGCCCGCGTGCCCCATGCGGCGTCCCGGAGGCGCGGTTTGCCCGGCTATAAACGAGACCACTGGCTTCTTGACGTGCTGCTTGACGTAAGCCGCCGCAGTCTCTTCCGCGTTGCCGCCAATCTCACCGATCATAATAATTGCGTGCGTTTCCGGATCTTCATTGAACAACTTAAGCGCATCGACAAAGTTTGTGCCAATGATAGGATCGCCGCCGATGCCAATCGCCGTCGATTGTCCAATGCCGCGCTGCGTAAGCTGAAACACAGCTTCGTAGGTCAGAGTGCCAGACCGCGAAACAATGCCCACGTTTCCTTCTTTATGAATATGCCCGGGCATAATGCCGACTTTGGCTTTGCCCGGCGAAATAATGCCAGGACAATTCGGGCCAATCAGCCGCGACTTGCCTTTGATTTTTAGAAACTCATATGCGCGAACCATGTCCAGCACCGGAATGCCTTCAGTGATGCTGATGATGAGCGGCACCTCAGCGTCAATGGCTTCAAGCAACGCGTCGGCCGCAAACTGCGGTGGAACAAAAATGATGGTTGCATTGGCCCCGGTCTTCTCTTTGGCTTCCGCCACTGTGTTAAAGATAGGCCAGCCTTCATGGGTGGCGCCGCCCTTGCCCGGCGTAACGCCTCCAACAATGTTTGTGCCGTAAGCCGCGCAGGTCTTGGCGTGGAACGTGCCTTCACGTCCCGTAATTCCCTGGATGATCAGCCGCGTGGATTTATCTACTAAGATTGCCATGTTTGTCTCTTCTGCTACTAGCTGCTGGCTCCTAGCTGCTAGCCGGCAGTCTCTATGAATTCCTAATGCAATGATCCACGCTCGATTAAAAGCAGTAAATCAGCTTCCTTCCCGACCAACGCCTGACTAGAAGCCAGCAGCTAGAGGCTAGCGGCAGCCACAACTTTTTCCGCTGCGTCTTTCATTGTCTCCGCCACCTGAAAATTCAGGCCGGAATTTTTCAGGATCTCGCGGCCTTGCTCCACGTTTGTGCCTTCCAGTCGCAACACCAGCGGCAGCTTCAAGTTCGTCGCTTTTGCCGCTTGCACAACGCCATCCGCCAGCGTGTCCACGCGCAGGATGCCGCCAAAAATATTGATCAGGATCGCTTTCACGTTCTTGTCGCTCAGCAGGATCTCAAACGCATGGCCAATCTGCTCAGCGTTGGCGCCGCCGCCCACATCCAAAAAGTTTGCCGGCGATCCACCCGCATACTTGATGATGTCCATCGTAGCCATCGCCAAGCCCGCGCCGTTCACCAGGCAGGCAATGTTGCCGTCCAGCTTGATGTAATTCAGGTTGTACTTTGATGCTTCCACTTCCAGCGGATCTTCTTCGCTGATGTCGCGCAGCTCTTTCAAGTCTTTGTGGCGGAAGAGTGCGTTGTCGTCAAAGCCAAACTTGGCGTCCAGCGCAAACACGCGGCCGTCGGTGGTGGTGATAAAAGGATTGATCTCGCACAGTGAAGCGTCCGTATCCACAAACGCGCGATACAGGCCGGTCATCAGCTTCACGGCTTCATTGATCTGAGTCCCTTTCAGTCCCAGGCCAAACGCCAGCTTGCGCGCATGATAAGGCTGGAAACCGATCGTAGGATCAATGGCTTCTTTGATGATGGCCTTCGGATCTTTGGCCGCGACCTCTTCAATCTCCATGCCGCCAGCAGCCGAGGCCATAAACACCGGCCGCGCCGTCGCGCGGTCCACCACGATGCCAAGATAAAGCTCACGCTCGATGGGCAGCGTCTCTTCAATCAGCAGGCGCTGGACAATCTTGCCTTCCGGCCCGGTCTGGTGCGTCACCAGACGCATGCCCAGAATCTTGTCTGCCCACATTTTCGCTTCGTCCAGGTTCTTGGCTATCTTCACGCCGCCGCCCTTGCCGCGGCCTCCGGCATGGATCTGCGCTTTCACCACCACGCCCTTCGCGCCTTCTTCAAACAGCCGGTGCGCGGCTTTTTCGGCTTCCGCGCGGGTCAGCGCCATCTCACCGCGAGGCACGGCCACGCCGTACTTCGCAAGGATTGTTTTTGCCTGGTACTCGTGAATTTTCATGTCTGGGGTTCTATTTGGTTTTTCTATCTAAACGAAGCGTTCATACAGCAGATGCAGCGCGCTGAAGGGAACTTGTGATTTTATAAGACGACTGACAGAATGGGCAAACCACGTATTGTCCGCCACGATCTTGGCTTCAATCCAGACGAACCGGTTACTGCTTCCCTCCGCAGTGGAACAGTCATTTTATGCCTGTGGTTAAGGCCAAAAACTTGCGGTTTATTCATATCATCTCTTCTCCGTAAGTGAAATTGCCCTATCCATCCAAAACTGCTGCTGCTTCATCCAACAGAGGGTAATTAACAGTCATAAGGCAGTTGGCAGATCATGAAGGGCACTTTTATCTCTATTTCTAAGGCAATTTTCTTCAAGCTGAATCCTCGCTTCCATCGGCAGAGCTTGGGCCGGCGAAGCTTGGGCCGGGCCAGCTTCGGGCGGCAAGCGCTTTCCCGCTTTCGGCGTACATCCGACTTCCGGGCAATCGCGCTGCTGGCAATGGCAATGCTCTCTCTGTTGATGATGGCGGGCGCAACGGGCTGCGCGGCAAAAGTGAATCCGCGTGAGTCGCTGGCGGCGCAGGGACGCGCTCCGGAAGGCAGCCCGCGGCTGTTGGCGGTTTATCAGCCGTGGTTTGGACAGAAGGCTCACATTGACGTCGGCTATTCCTGCCATGATCCCAACGTGCTGCGCCAGCAGATTGCCAAGGCCAAAGAGCTGAACATCAGCGGCTTTGTGGTGAACTGGTATGGCCCACGCAAGGAGTTTGAAGACCAGGCTTACGGGCTGATGCAGCAGGCAGCCAGCGCTGATCCCAGCTTTAAAGTGGCAGCGCAGTATGACGAAGCCGTTGACCATCCTGGCTATGACACCGACGCGGTGATCGTGGACCTGCAATATCTTTATGATCGTTATATAGGGCCGGAAGCAGGGCCTTCGCGGAGCGCCTATCTGCGGTACAACGGGAAGCCCGTGATCTTTATTTTTCCCAAAGAATCCAACACTGACTGGAACCGCATACGGCAGGTCACGCGTTCATGGCCCGATCCTCCGCTGTTGATCTACAAGGACATGAGCGACAAATATCCGGACGCGTTTGACGGATATTATGCGTGGGTGCAGCCGGGCAAAGACGGCTGGGCGCGCGATGGCAGCAATTACGGCGAAGATTACCTGAATTATTTTTATCGCAACATGCAGGAGCACCATCCGGACAAGATTGCGGTGGGCGCGGTGTGGCCTGGCTTTGACGATAGCAAAGCGTCATGGAGCCGGAACCGGCACATTGCTTATCGATGCGGAAAGACGTTTGAAGACGTGCTGCGGGTCTTCCGCAAATATTATGGATCACAGAATGCCGCGCCGTATCTGCTGGTGGAAACCTGGAACGACTATGAAGAAGGCACCGACGTGGAACGCAGCATAGGTCACTGCGGCGGCAACAACACAATGAGCAGCATGCGAGCGGGAGAGCGTTAGAATGAGCTGTGCCCGCTAGATTGAAGGCGGACGATATGGGCAAGGTGATCGACTTGCGAGGGAAAACTTCTATGCGGGTATTGGTAACGGGCGGAGCGGGATTTGTGGGATCGCACTTGTGCGATGCGCTGCTGGCTGAAGGCAACCACGTTGTTTGCGTGGACAATCTGCTGACCGGCAGCCTGCGCAACATCGCCCACCTGAAGAATGAGCCGCGCTTTGAATTTGTGCAACAGGACGTGAATGAGCCTTATGACGTGGGTCCCGTGGAATACGTTTTTCATTTTGCCTCGCCGGCCAGCCCGGTGGACTACATGGAACACGGCATTGAGACGCTTAAAGTCGGTTCCCTGGGATCGTTTCATTCGCTGGACGTGGCAAAGAAATATGGCGCGAAATATATGATCGCCTCGACTTCAGAGTGCTATGGCGATCCACTGGAGCATCCGCAGAAAGAGACTTACTGGGGACATGTAAATTCCGTTGGCCCGCGCTCAGTGTATGACGAATCCAAGCGCTTTGCCGAGGCCGTGACCATGGCCTACCATCGCTACCACAAAGTGGATACGCGCATCCTGCGCATCTTTAATACCTACGGACCGCGCCTGCAGTTGAATGACGGCCGCGTGATTTCCAATTTTATGAAGCAAGCCCTGCGTGGCGATCCGCTCACCGTTTATGGCGACGGCAGCCAGACACGCAGCTTCTGCTATGTGAGTGACGAAGTGGATGGCATCGTGCGCTTGTCGAAGTCAGACGAGCATGAGCCAGTGAACATCGGAAACCCGCTGGAGTTCACGATTCTGGAATGCGCGCAGCTTGTCCTGAAGGTCACTGGATCGAGGAGCCCAATTATCCACGAGCCATTGCCGCAGGACGACCCTAAACAGCGGCGTCCGGACATCAGCAAAGCCAGGCGGCTGCTGGGCTGGGAGCCGAAGATTGACCTGGAAACCGGTCTGAAACTCTCAATGGACTACTTCAAGCAGGCGATTGAGATTGAGGGCGCGGAAAAGACGGCCAAGCAAAACACAGTTGCAGTGTGACGCAAAACCTTTGAAACACAGAGGAACGGAGGACACGGAGATTTCCTTTTAGGTGCCTCGCTCCACTGTCATTGAGGCGTGAAACTTATATCTTCTTAGGGTATGGCGTATCCGCGCGGTGTACCTCAGCGGCTGAAGCCGGAGAGTTTATCCGCTTTACCGCAGGTCTAAAGACCTGCTCCACCCCCACCGTGCGACACAGTAAACATAAAAGCTACAGCAGCGGTTCATACATAGCGTGAAGTTTAAAAGGCAAGCACAAGGTCCCTCCGTCCTACTCGCGCGCTGGTAAAGGCGCGCGCTCGCTTAACGGAACGTCGGGATGACGCGCTATAAAAAGTATCGCTCCTAGAAGTGCTGCAGCCGTTGGGAATGCGGCAACTGAGACAGCCTGCGAACTACTTCCCGCAGCTCTATCACCCGCAAGTTGGGCGGGCAGCCCTTCCAGTTGTGTATCCAGCAGACGATGTAGTCGCAGCGGCTTGGATCATGACGATGGGCGAGGAAGTGACGGCTGTGAAGCTCAAACTCAATGCCCACATCCTGCCAGCGTCCGGGTTCCACTTCCAGTTTTGCCCGGCAATCCGGGTAGCCGATCTGCGCCGATTCAATCATGAAACCCAAACGCCAGAAAAGCATCCCAAACAGAAGCACGACTCCCATTTCATTGGTGGGTTCAAACAAGAAGCCAGGAAAATCCAAAGGCGCACCGAGCAGCGGGCGGTCAGGATAGACACTCCGGGGGACAAGAGTGCGAAGAGATGATACAGAGAAAAGTATTGCCAGCATGGAAACCGTAACGCATTTCATTCCGTGGAGCGGCGGAGGCAGGACGGAGACGCCAGCCTGAGGCGGAGAGAGTGTGGATGGCGGGGCAACGGCAGGAACGCTGGAGTCGTGATTCTCTGAGTGTTTCTGCTGTCCGGTGGTTTTTTGCGAGTCGTTCTTCTGCCGCGTTTTGTGTCCCCCGTTTTTCTGCGAGTCGTTCTTCTTCCAACCCTTAAGCCAGCGACGGCCGCCGCCGCGTTTCGGCACCGGTCCGTTATGGATGATGCCTAGGACATCAGACCATTGTTCGGAAAGGCCAGTCGACTCCGCGAACTTGATGAAAGCCGAAGGGACCTGCGTCCAACGATGGAAGCGGGTTTCCAGGCTGGCGGAGGCATGGCGGCCCTCGCGCTCATACTCGTCACGGGTGGGAATGCGGCCTTTCTTGCGTGCGAGCCGGGCCCA